>CAMAWN010000019.1 GCA_945861865.1 Candidatus Kuenenia stuttgartensis
GACCAGGAGCTTCGCGACCTGCTGAAAGTCCTCAAAAAACTCAAAGCCGATGACGCGACGCCGCAGTTGTTCAGCCAGTTCCTGTTCGGCTCGATGTTTTTGATGGCGATGCTGCTGGTCGTATTCTTCATCATGCGGCGTTCGATCGACCCCGGCGGCACAGCCTTCATCGGCAGCTTCGGCAAGGCGGGCGCGAAACGCTTCAAGCCCTCCGACAAGCTCACGACCTTCGCCGATGTCGCCGCGATGGAAGCGGCCAAAGGCGAATTGATCGAGATCGTCGAGTTCCTCAAAAGCCCGGAGAAGTTTCACAAGCTCGGCGCGCAGATTCCCAAAGGCGTGCTGTTGATGGGCTCGCCCGGCACTGGCAAGACGCTGTTGGCTCGCGCGACGGCCGGCGAGGCGGGCGTGCCGTTCTTCACGATCAACGGCTCCGAGTTCATCCAGATGTTCGTCGGCGTCGGCGCGAGCCGCGTGCGTGATCTGTTCCAGCAAGCTCGCGAGAACGCGCCGTGCATCATCTTCGTGGACGAGATCGACGCCGTCGGCCGAGTGCGCGGCGCGGGACTCGGCGGCGGTCACGACGAACGGGAGCAGACACTCAACCAAATCCTCAGCGAGATGGACGGCTTCTCGCCGACCGAATCGGTGATCGTCATGGCCGCAACCAATCGGCCCGACGTGCTCGACCCGGCGCTGCTGCGTCCCGGCCGCTTTGATCGGCACATCACGATCGACCGGCCGACCAAAGACGGACGCCAGCAAATCTTGAAGATCCATGTCCGCAAAGTGCCGCTGGCCGACGACGTCGATCTCGCTGTCGTTGCCGCCTCGACCATCGGCTTCACCGGTGCCGAGTTGAAGAATCTCGTCAACGAAGCCGCGCTCAACGCCGTGCGGGCCGAGCGAAATTCCGTGATCGGCGACGACTTCGAAGTCGCTCGCGATCGTGTCCTGATGGGAGCCAAGCGCGAAGAAGTCCTCAGTGAGCACGAAAAAGCGATGACCGCGTTTCACGAAGCGGGTCACGCGCTGATCGCCTGGTTCCTGCCCGACGTCGATCCGGTCCACAAGGTCACGATCATCCCGCGAGGCCGAGCACTTGGCGTCACGCAACTGCTCCCCGAAGAGGACCGCTATCACTACGGCGAGAAACGCATGCACTCGCAAATGGCGATGATGCTCGGCGGCCGAGCGGCTGAGAAGCTGGTCTTCGATGAATACTCCGCCGGAGCCGAAGACGATTTGAAGCGTGCCACGTCGCTCGCCCGCCGCATGGTCAGCCACTGGGGAATGAGCGAGAAGATCGGCCCTGTCGCGTTTCGTCAGGGGGAGGATCATCCCTTCCTCGGCAAAGAGCTGCACGAAGCTCGCGAATTCAGCGAAGCGACCGCGCACACGATCGACTTGGAAGTCCAACGCTTCCTCAACGCCGCTTCCGAACGAGCCTCTAAACTCCTGGCCGAGCACCGCCTGCAACTCGATGCCGTCTCGAATGACCTGCTGCAAAAAGAGAGCATTGACCACGCCGACCTCGTCACCCTCCTCGGCCCGCCGATCCCACGCACGAGTGGCGAAACGCCGGCGAAGTCAAGCTGATCATCCAATTCGGGAGCCGCAGTTTCTCGGACATCTTGGAATTGTCGAGCGGACAACCGCCGGACAACCATCCGTCGCTCCATCGGCTTCGATGGCTTCTCTTGGTCGCGATGACGGAATCTCCGCCGCGAAGGTCGCCTCCGATCATTCCGACAACGTCGCACGCCTTCGCACGCTGCCAATCGGCGTCGATCGTTCATAGACGGTGCGGTTGCTCTTCGTGAACGATGCTTGACGTTGGACTGTCACGTCGCGTCACGCGAGACGTGACAGGTCTAGGCAGTCGTGTCTTCCAAAATGCGATGGGTCGGCACGGGGCGGCCGGGGCGGAAGCATTGCAGCGTGTCGATCTGCGACTCGGCGGGAATCGCGGCACACGCCGCATCGACGACTGCGCGGACGAGACGTTCGAGTTCGGTCGGGTCGGTGGCGACGCGAGCGTTGACCACGACGCTGGCCTGAGACACTCGGCAGTTCGACGGGAGCGAAAGCTCCGGTTCGGTGAAGCTGCTGACGAGGTTCGCGACGCCGTAGAAGCCTTCCCACAAGCCGATCGTTTTCAGGTGGGCGGTCTCGGCCCCAATCACGGCGAATTCCGTTCTCAGCCGGCGAATGATGTCGAGCAACAGATCGTCCAACTCAAACGGCTCGGCAGACGCGACGCGAATTTGACTATTGAGCCAACCGAGTTCCGCTTCGCCTTCCGCATAGATGTCGTAATCGACATCCATCACGCGCTGCCCGAAGTCGCCACGTTGTTCCAGGAATTCGCAAAATGCTGCGAACCCATCGCCGGACTTCGCGGACATGCGCAGGATTGGCCGGCCGGGGAATTGTTCTTCCAACCGCTGCGTCAGATCGTTCACCGCATCTGCCGACATCTCGTCAATCCGGTTGATGACGACGAAGTCCGCCTCTTCGATCTGCTTGCGAAAGATGTAGGCCGCCTTCGGCGAGAATCCGGCCCCCGCTTCGTTCCGCAAGATCTTCGCGCCGTGGCTGGGCTTGATGATCACGCCGTAGGGAGCCACGTCCAACGGTTGCTCGTAGATTTGCACCAACGGCCGGACGACCGTCGCGACGAGATCGGTGCAACTGCCGACCGGCTCGGCGATGATCACATCGGGACGCTCAGCGACTCCAAGCTTCTCGACGGTGGAAGTCAACGCATTGAAGTTGCAGCAGAAGCACGAACCGGCCACTTCACCGACCTCGAAGCCTTGCGCTCGCAGACTGTTGGTATCAACCAAATCGGTGGTCTGGTCGTTGGTCACGATCCCGACGCTCAGCCCTTGTGTCATGTAATGCCGCGCGAGCCGTGCGATGGCCGTCGTCTTCCCGGCTCCCAAAAAACCGCCAATCATCACGAAACGTGGGTTGCTCATCGTTGCTCTTCCGTTCTCCGAGGATCATTGCCAGACAATCTTCCAATCGCAGCCGCTGCGATTGGCCAGTCGTGTCACGATTCGACGTTCTAACGACCGCTTGAACGTCAGACAAATGACTGTCCACCGGGGACGCTCCGCCAGTTGGACCTCAGACATCAAGGTCTCGCTCGCTGGAGTCACGTTCTGACAGTCATTAGAAGGTTCATCGCGAACGCGGCCATCACGCGTTCTTGTTTGCCTCGATTTTTCGGAGTTCCTTGTGAGCCAAGAGTCCGTTCCTTCTCTGCCGCGTCAGTTCGTCGCCGAAGTCTTCGGCACGTTTCTGCTGATCTTCTTTGGTTGCGGAGCCGTCCATGCGGCCGTGCTGACGGGAGCTCAATCGGGGTTGTGGCAGGTGGCAATCGTGTGGGGCGTGGCGATCATGTTGGCGATCTACGCGGTCGGCGGCGTGAGCGGGGCGCACATCAATCCGGCGATGACTCTGGCGTTCGCGATGTGGCGTGGCTTTCCCAAGAGTCGCGTGCTGCCATTCATCGCGGCTCAATTGGCCGGAGCGATGCTGGCGGCCAGCTTGTTGTTTGTGCTGTTCGGGCCGCAACTCGCGGCGAAGGAGCGGGAAAAGGGAGTCATTCGCGGTGGGTTGGGCAGTGAAGTGACTGCGATGTGCTACGGCGAGTATTTCCCGAACCCCGGCGGACTGGCTTCGGGTAACGAACCGTACTCGGCCGAGAAGCGTGCCGAGTGGCGGGCGCTGGGATCGCCGACCTTGGCATTTCTGGCCGAACTGTTCGGCACGTTGATTCTGGGCTTCGTGGTGTTCGCACTAACGGACGAACGCAATCGCGGACAACCGGCGACAGGGCAGGCTCCGATTTTTATCGGACTGACGGTCGCGGTGCTGATCTCCGTCCTCGCACCGCTGACTCAAGCCTGCTTCAATCCTGCACGAGATTTTGGTCCGCGATTGTTTGCCTCGCTTGCCGGTTGGGGCAGCGTTGCGTTGCCAGGACAGGACAGTTGGAGTTGGCTGACGGTCTACATCGTCGCTCCCATTTTGGGAGCCGCGTGCGGTGGCGGGTTGTACGAGTTCGGAATTCGACCGGCATTCTCCGCGTCGAAAGGAGTGTCCTCGTGATGAGTTGGTTGCGAAGAGCGATTTCAAAACTAGCCCGACGCGCAAGCGAGGGATCGAGTTCGTCGGTGACTTCCGAACCCTCGCTTGCGCGTCGGGCTAGCAGGGTGCTCGTTTGTCTGTTGGGGTTCGTCGCGGTGTCGCGTGCGGACGAGCCGATCAAACTTGATCCGCAGCAGCCGTACTCGGCCGAGCGACTGAACCCGGTCAATTACGATGTCGAGTTCCTCGTCACCGTCACCGCGCCGTACAAGACAAAGAAGCTTCGCGTCTGGCTGCCAATCCCTCCCAGCGATCAGGGGCAAGAATTCCAGTCGTCCGAGCTGTCGACGTTTCCCGACGTCGTGAAGCCGCAGATTGCCGACGAGCCGCTGTTCGGCAATCGCTTCGCCTATTTCGAGTTCGCGAATCCGCAGGGTGCTCAGGTTATCCGGCACAGATTCCGCATTCGCTCGTGGGAGTTGCGCTGGCAGCTCGATCCCGCGCGGGTGCAGAGCGTGAAGCAATGGCCGAAGAGTTTCGCTCCATATCAACGCAGCGAGTCGCAAGCAGTCGTGGCGGATGCTCGCTTCGAGAAATTGCTCACCGAAATTTTGCCGCAGCGACGTGGACCATTACAGGATCTCGATTCGGTGATGACGTGGGTCGATGGCCATTTCGCCTACGACCATGTGAAGGCTTCGCTCAAGGCGAGTTCGGTGCATGGGCTGGAACAGCAGCGCGGCCATTGCAGCGACTATCACGGCTTCTGCGCCGCAATGGGCCGGCTGCTGGGTCAGCCGACGCGAGTCACTTACGGCATCAACGCCTTCCCGAAGAATTCGCCGTCGCACTGCAAGCTTGAAGCATTTCTGCCGCCGTATGGCTGGGTCAGCTTTGATGTCTCCGAGACGCAGAGAATGTCGCAGTTGATTCGCTCAAACCAAGAGTTGTCCGACGCACGACGTGCGGAACTGTTCACGGCCGCACGGCAGCGACTCGTGAGCGGATTCCGTGACAACACTTGGTTCGTGCAGACTCGCGGGACCGACTACGACCTCGTCCCGAAGGCGTCCGCGCGAGTCCCTGTCGTCCGCACGATTTACGCCGAGGCGGATGGCCAGCCGCTCCTCGAACCCGATCCGGCCAACTCGGATCAAACGACATTCTCGTGGATGACGGCGCATCGTTTTGAGCCGGATCACGTCGTCAAATACCCCTTCTCCGATTTGGAGAGTCTGCGCGACTGGTCCGGTCGTAGGTGACAACGGGCTGGCCGATTGCCGGGGTTGCCGAAAAAATCCGGACTCAACAGTCGCATTCTCTTGGCCGGTTCGACTACTCTGATCCACGCTTTTCGATTGGTTCCGCAAATGGAGCGGCCCTCTTGGAACCCACCCCACTGTCCCACCCAAACAATTTCCGGTCGAGCGTTTCGCGACGGATGCGAAACTCGACGACGGTCCTGTAACGAGAGGTGTCGCGATGCGTGCGCTTGGGCATCGTTTTGTGGTTGCGTGCTGGAGTTTGATCGGCCTGTCGGCTGGCTCGACGCTGTTCGCGGCCGAGACTCCGGCGACCGACGCGGTCAGCTTCGACAAGCAAGTTCGCCTGATCTTCCAGGCGAATTGCCAAGGCTGTCATCAGCCCGCCAAATCCGGCGGACAGTATGTGATGACGGCGTTCGACAAGCTCGTCAAAGGGGGCGAGAGCGGTTCAGCCGCGGTTGTGCCGGGCAAGCCGGAGGGGAGCAACCTCTTGCGGCTCATCACGCCCAAGGACGGCAAGGCGGAAATGCCCAAGGGCAAAGCTCCGCTGACGGCCGCCGAGATTGAAATCGTCAAGAAGTGGATCGCTCAAGGAGCGAAAGACGACACCGCCGCTGGAGCCAAGCAGCGCTACGATCAAGATCATCCGCCCGAATACACCCGGCCGCCGGTCATCACGTCGCTCGATTTTTCTCCCGACGGACAAACGCTCGCGATTTCGGGTTTCCATGAAGTGCTGTTGGCGAAAGCCGAGACCGGTGAATTGATCGGCCGGCTCGTCGGTCTGTCCGAACGAATTGAATCCGTGCGGTTCTCACCAGATGGCGCACGGCTCGCCGTGACGGGTGGTCTGCCCGGCCGCATGGGTGAGATTCAAATTTGGGATGTCGCCACCAAAAAGCTGACGCTCGCCGTGACGGCGACGTTCGACACGGTTTACGGCGGCAGTTGGTCCTCCGACGGCAAGCTGATTTCGTTCGGCGGTGCCGACAATCTCGTGCGCGCGATTGACACGACGACCGGCCAGCAAGTCCTGCAAAACGGGGCACACTCCGATTGGGTGCTCGACACGGGCTTCTCGCCGGATAGCACGCACTTGGTCTCCGTCAGCCGAGACATGACCGCGAAGTTGACCGAGGTCGGCACGCAGCGGTTTGTCGACAACATCACGTCGATCACTCCGGGCGCGCTGAAAGGCGGCATTCAAGCGGTCGCCTCGCTGCCGAACCGAGACGAGATGCTGGCCGGCGGATCGGACGGCGTTCCGAAGATTTATCGCTTGTATCGCAAGACCGCTCGTCAAATCGGCGACGACGCGAATCTGCTGCGATCGTTGTCCGCCATGCGCGGCCGCATTTTCGGAGTCGCGACCAGTCGCGACGGATTCCGATTCGCAGCCTCCAGTGCGCTCGATGGCGCGGGACAAGTCTTCGTCTTCCGTTTCGATCCGGCTCAAGTCCCCGCCAACGTGCAAGCGATGCTCGCCAAGAAGTTCGCCGATCGCACTCCCGCCGAGAAGGACGCGATCGAGAATCACTTCAAAGCCGCGGCCCTGACCGAATCGAAGGTCGAAGTCAAAACCAATGTTTATGCCGTGGCGTTCCGCCCCGACGGGAACATCGTCGCAGCGGCTGGCTCGGACGGCATCGTCCGATTGATCGACGCGACGACCGGACAAGTGACGAAGGAATTCGCGGTCGCCCCGATCAAGCCGACCACCGGCACGCCGCCGAGCCAACTCGCGGCGAACTTCAAACCGGCTGTTGAAAAACTCGAAACCGAATCGCTTCCCAGCGGTGCGAAGGTCATTGGTCTGGAAGTCATCCCGAGCACCATCAAACTGACCAGCCCGTTTGATTACGTTCAACTGCTCGTCACCGCCAAGCTCGACAACGGCGATCGCGTCGATGCGACGCGACTCGCGCAGACGCAGGCTGCCGCCGCAAACGTGACGGTCTCGCCGGTTGGCATCGTCCGAGCGGCCACCGATGGTGCGACCGCGATTGTCGTGAAGCTTGGCGATCAAGCGGCGACGATTCCCGTCGAAGTCACCGGAGTTGCGGCGGAGTTTCATCCCGACTTTATCCGGGACGTGAACCCCGTCCTCTCTCGCGTCGGCTGCAACGCCGGCACCTGTCACGGAGCGGTCAAAGGGAAGAACGGCTTCAAGCTCTCGCTCCGCGGTTACGATCCGATCTACGACGTGCGAGCGCTGACCGATGATCTGTCGTCGCGCCGCGTCAATTTGGCCTCGCCCGACGACAGCCTGATGTTGCTGAAGACGACCGCTGCGGTGCCACACATGGGTGGCCAGGTCATCCAGCCGGGCGAGCCGTACTACGAGATCGTCCGCCGCTGGGTCGCCGATGGAGTGAAGCTCGACCTCAATACTCCACGCGTCACGAAGATCGATGTCCTGCCGCAAAACCCGGTCGTCCAACTGATCGGAGCCAAACAACAACTGCGAGTGCTCGCGACCTACGCCGACGGCCGAGTCCGTGACGTCACACGCGAAGCGTTCGTCGAAAGTGGCAACACCGAAGTCGCCGCCGCTGAACGTGGCGGGCTGCTGAATTCTCTCCGACGCGGCGAAGCCCCGATGCTCGTCCGTTACGAAGGTGCGTATGCCGCGACCACATTGACGGTGATGGGCGATCGCACCGGATTTGTCTGGGCCGAGCCTCCCGCCAATAACAAGATCGATCAGCTTGCTGCCGCCAAGTGGCAGCGGATGAAGATTCAACCGTCGGGACTCGCACCCGATGCGGACTTCATTCGCCGCGTGTACCTCGACCTGACCGGTCTGCCGGCGAGCGTCGATCAAGTGACAGCGTTCCTCGCCGACACTCGCGACACGAAGGTCAAGCGCGACGAACTGGTTGACAAGCTGGTCGGCTCGGACGACTACGTCGAGTACTGGTCCAACAAGTGGGCCGACCTGTTGCAGGTCAACGGAAAGTTTCTCGCTCGCGAAGGAGCAACCTCGTTCCGCAAATGGATTCGCGACGAGGTCACCGCGAACACGCCGTACGACCAGTTCGCCAAAAAAGTCGTGACCGCGACGGGGTCCAACAAAGATGTCCCGCAAGCGGCGTACTACAAAATCCTTCGCGAGGCGACCGCGACGATGGAGAACACGACGCACCTGTTCCTCGCGATTCGCTTCAACTGCAACAAGTGTCACGATCATCCGTTCGAGCGTTGGACTCAGGACCAGTACTACCAGACGGCGGCGTACTTCGCTCAATATGGACTTGATCGCGACCCGGCCAGCGGCGACCGCAACATCGGCGGCACCGCCGTCGAAGGCGCGAAGCCGTTGTATGAAAGTGTTGTTGACCGGGCCGCTGGCGAAGTCTTGCACGAGCGAACATCGCAACCAACTCCGCCGAAGTTCCCGTACGCACTCGTCAGCCAAGTGACGCCGGCCGTTCCCGCCGCCGGACAACCTCCGCAGCCGCGACGCCTGGAATTCGCCGACTGGCTGACGTCGAAAGATAACCCGTACTTCGCGAAGAGCTACGTCAACCGACTGTGGGGCTACATGTTCGGCGTCGGCATTATGGAGCCGATCGACGACATCCGTGCCGGCAACCCGCCGACAAATCCGGAGCTGCTCGAATATCTGACGCAGGAATTCCTCGCCAGCAATTTCGACGTGCGGCATGTGATGAAATTGATTTGCAAGTCGCGGACTTATCAGTTGTCGGTCGAATCCAACCCGTTCAACGTCGATGACAAGATCAACTACTCGCACGCCCAGCCGCGCCGCTTGCCAGCCGAAGTTCTGTTCGACACCGTGCATCGCGCGACCGGCACCGTCACGAAGATTCCCGGCGTCGCCCCCGGCTCGCGCGCCGCCGCGCTGCCCGATTCCGGCATCGATTTGCCGAGCGGTTTCTTCGCGACCTTCGGCCGTCCGGTTCGCGAGAGTGCTTGCGAGTGCGAACGCTCCGGCGGCTTGCAGCTCGGTCCGATCATGGCGCTGATCAGCGGAGCGACTATCGCCGAAGCGATCGCCGATCCGACCAACGAACTGACAAAACTCGTCGCCGCGCAGCCAGATGACGCGCAGCTTGTCAACGAACTCACGCTGCGAGTCCTGAATCGCCCGGCCATCGAGACCGAACACAAAGCGTTCGCCGACGTGCTGCGTGAACTCGACGGCGACCACCAGAAGCTGATCGCCGCACTCAAGCAGCGAGACATCGACGTCGCCGCGCGTCTGCCTGACCTGATGAAGAAACGGGACGAGTCGATCGCTCGCACGAAGGAAGAATTGGCCGCCTACGAGAAAGAGATTGCTCCGGCCAAAACTGAGATGGAAAAGAAACGTCAGGAAGGCATCGCCGCTCGCCAAGCAGATATCAAAGCCTACGACGATCGCCTGGCTGCGAAGATCGGCGAATGGGAGAAGAAGCAGACCAATAACGTCGAATGGATTTCGCTGCTACCCGCCTCCGTGACTGGCTCGAAAGAAACGACGCTGACCGTTGAGTCCGATCGCTCCGTGGTTGTCGAAGCAAAGGGTGCTCGCAACGCCGTGCTGACGGTGATGCTGCCGACCAACCTGCGAAACATCACCGCCTTCCGCCTGGAAGCGATCGCCAACGAGAAAGCTCCGAACGGCGGACCCGGCCGAGCGGGTGACGGCAACTTTGTTCTCAGCGAGTTCGAGGTCTTCGCCGCTCCCGCCGCAAAGCCGGACGAGGCCAAGAAGGTCGATCTGCACAAGCCACTGGCCGACTTCAGCCAAGCCAACTTCGAGATCGCGAAAGCGGTCAACGGCAACCCCAACGACGGCAACAAAGGCTGGGCCATCTCGCCCGCCTATGGAGTGACTCACTGGGCCACGTTCGAGACCAAGCAGCCGATCAACATCGAAGGGGGCACGCAGTTGAAGATCGTGATGCACCACAAGTTCAACCAGCCGGATTACGTCCTCGGCCGCTTCCGCATCTCGGTCGCCGTGGACAAGACTGACGTCGGCCTGACGCTCGCCGACGATTACAAAGCCGTCGTCGCCACACCGGTTGCTCAACGAACCGCTGCTCAAACAGCACTTCTGGCCAAGCACTTCAAAGCGGTCGATCAAGAATTTGTCGGCCTGCAAGCCGCTCTTGGAGTTGCCAACCAGCCGCTGCCGGTCGATCCGAAACTGGTCGAACTGCAAGGCAAGTTGGAACTCGTCAACCAGCCCATCCCGCCAGACGGCCGGCTGTTGCAACTACAAGCTGACGTGAAAAACAGCGAGGCCCAACTTGGCAATAAGCGGCTCACAGCCGCTCAAGACGTGGTTTGGGCCTTGATTAACACACCCGCATTCCTCTTCAATCGGTGAAATTGGATGGATTGCAAAATCGCCAACAGGCATAATCGCCGCCTTGACGATTCATTCTCTAACTGACTTTCGACCTAACTCTCAGAGATTCAGAACAAACGGAGACGACCCATGCTCTCGCTACTTGGCCAACGTGCGAAAGATTTATGTGATCGCCGACAAGGAATGTCGCGTCGCGATGTGTTGCGAGTCGGCGGCAGCGGGATGTTCGGGCTGACGCTCGGCTCGATGTTGAAAATGCAGGCTCAGGCCGAAGAGACCAAGATCACCGGCGGTCCGGGCTGGGGCAAAGCCAAGAGCGTGGTCCTCATCTACCTGCAAGGTGGGCCTTCACATTTGGACCTGTGGGATCCAAAACCGGATGCTCCGGACAACGTGAAGAGCATCTTCCAACCCATCGCCACTAAGTTGCCCGGTGTAAACTTCACCGAGATTCTGCCGAAGCTCGCACAGATCAACGACAAGTTCACGATGATTCGCTCGCTGGGCTACACGCCCAACGGGTTGTTCAATCACACGGCCGCCATCTATCAGATGATGACCGGTTACACGACCGACAAAGTCAGCGCGTCGGGTCAGCTTGAGCCTCCGAGTCCGAAGGACTTTCCGAATTTCGGCTCGAACATCATCCGCCTCAAGCCGCCGACGGAGCCGATGCTGCCGTTCGTGATGCTGCCTCGGCCGCTGCAAGAGAGCAACGTCGTCGGTAAGGGCGGGACCGCCGGATTCCTGGGCAAAGCCTTCGACCCGTACACGCTCTACCCGGAGGGGGACGATCTCGACATGAATAAGATGGAGAAGATCAAGGTCGATGATTTGCAACTTCGTCCGGAAGTCTTCTCCGTCCGGCTCGAACGCCGCGCGCGTTTGCGTGACACGATCAACGCCAGCATGAAGCAGATCGACGCGGCGGTGAAGGACTACAACCTCGACGCCTACTATGACCAAGCGTTGCGCTTGATCGTCTCCGGACGAGCCCGCGAAGCGTTCAATCTCTCAGCCGAAGCTCCCGAGATGCGCGCTCGCTACGGCCGCACGACATTCGGCCAGAGCTTGTTGCTCGCACGTCGTTTGGTGGAAGCCGGTACGCGAGTTGTCGAAGTCGTGTGGCCGAAGGTCGCCAACAGCGACAACCACTCGTGGGACCATCACGCCGGTTTGCCCGATCGCATGAAGAAGCAGTCCGGCCCGATGCTCGATTCCGGCTTGTCGGCGTTCCTCAGCGATCTCGATGAGCGCGGCATGTTGGAAGACACGCTCGTGCTGTGCGTCGGTGAGTTCGGCCGCAGCCCGAATCGCGGCGTCAGCACCTCCGGCAACAGCAACACGGCTGACGGCCGCGACCACTGGCCGTACTGCTACACCTGCGTCATGGCCGGTGCCGGAGTCAAACGCGGAGTCGTGTACGGCAAGAGTGACAAGACCGCCTCCAGCCAACTCGAAAATCCGGTCCATCCGATTGAGTTGCTGGCGTCGATCTACCACTCGTTCGGCATTCACCCGGAGACGATCGTTTACAACCACTTGAACCAACCGCGTGAACTGGTGAAGGCTCAAGCCGTGACAAGCTTGTTTGCCTAACGACGAGAAACACACAGGGCAGGTCAGTGACCTGCCCTTTCTTTTTGGTGGAGTTCTCGGAGACCGACGCGATGTTGTCGATTCGAGACTGTTGGCCGACTCACGATTGCCAAGGGTATTCTCGACGCGAGTTTCTGCGCGTCGGCTCACTCGGCGCGGGAGCGTTGGCATTGCCGGGGCTGTTGCAAACGAAAGCGATGGCCGGCGTCGGTGCGGACGTGTTGCGAGACAAATCAGTCGTGCTGCTGTTCCTGCAAGGCGGGCCGCCGCACATCGAGTTCTTCGATCCCAAGTTGTCGGCTCCGGCGGAAATTCACAGCATCACAGGCGAAGTGCAGACCAAACTGCCAGGCATCACATTCGGAGCGACGTTTCCGAAGCTCGCCGCGATGACTGATCGGTTTACGATCGTGCGGTCGTATGGTTCGGGACAATCGGGACACACCTACGGCGAAGTCGTCAGCGGCAACAATCCGACCAAAGCTTCGATCAGTTCGATCTACGCGCGAGTCCGAGGCAATAATCATCCACGCACCGGCCTGCCGACGAACGTGCTGCTGCTTCCAGAAGCGGTCCAAGACGGACTGAAGATGGGCAGCAACTTCGAAACCGGCGCATTGCCGACGCTGACTCAGCCCGGTTCGTTCGGCCCGACGTTTGCCGCGTTCAATCCGAGCGGCGGTGGCGATCTGAAACAGGACATGGAACTCGCCGTCGCGCCGGAGCGTTTCGGCGACCGCCGCGCGCTGCTGCAAGGACTCGATCTCTTGAGGCGCAGCGCGGACAGCAGCGGTCGGATCTCCGGTCTCGACAATTATCAGCAGCAAGCGTTCGAGATGATCACGCGCGGTGTCGCCGAGGCGTTTGATCTGTCGAAAGAACACGCACGAACGGTCGAGAATTACGACACTTCCAAACTGTTCCGCATGGAAGATCTGACGCGCTGGTACGACATGAAACGGGCAAGCAATCTGCTGGGCCGCCAAATGCTGTTGGCTCGGCGATTGTGCGAAGCGGGTTGCGGGTTCGTGACCGTGTCGGACTGCGGCTGGGATTATCACGCCAATGGCAACAGTCCGAAGCAGATGGCCGGCATCTATCCGATGGGAGGCCAAGTCGATCACGCCGTCAGCGTGTTTCTCGAAGACGTCCATGAACGCGGCTTGAGTGACAAGATTCTGCTGATTGTCACCGGTGAGATGGGCCGCACTCCGCGGTTGAACAACAACGGCGGTCGCGATCATTACGGCGAACTCACGCCGCTACTGATCGCCGGCGGCGGTCTGAAGATGGGCCAAGTCATCGGCCAATCGGACAGCCAAGCTGGTCGCGCCATCGGCGAGTCCTACCGTCCGCAACATTTGCTGGCGACGATCATGCACACTCTGTTTGACGTCGGCCGCCTGCGTCTGGAACAGAATGTTCCGCGCGAGATCATTCGCTTCGCCGAGACGAGTCAACCGATCGACCACTTGCTCGCGTAGTTGACGCTTGGCTGACGGCCGCGATTTGCATCGAGTTTGGTACCCCAGACGATCGCTTCGCGATACCCTGCGTCGCGTTGTCCCGACGATCTCTGCCGGAGTTGCCGTCATGTCCGTGAGTCGCCGAACATTCCTCGCGGCCGGTCTGGGAACTGGTCTGCTTGCCAATTTGGAGGTGCCTGTGCCCGCTCTCGAAACTCCTGCCTCGTTCGATCCGACCGGGCTGACCAAAGCCGATATTCCGACGCCGGCGTTGCTGGTCGATCTGGATGCGTTCGAGTCCAACGTCCAGTCGATGGCCGAGCATTGCCGCAAGTCCGGGCGCGGATTTCGGCCGCACGCGAAGACTCACAAGTGCCCGGAGATTGCGAAACGCCAAATGGCGGCGGGCGCTCTCGGTATCTGCGCGGCGACGGTGCCGGAAGCGGAAGCGCTGGTCGCGGCGGGGATCACCGGTGTGTTGCTGACCTCACCGATCGTTGAACCGGCGAAGATCGCGCGGATGGTGTCGCTCATTCAGCAGGGCAAGGGCGTGATACTGTCAGTCGGACATCTGCGCGAGGTGGAATTGCTGGCTGAGGCCGCCGGTGCCGCCGGTGTCGATGTCGATTTGCTCGTCGATGTGGATATCGGAGATCGTCGCACCGGCATCCTGCCGGGACAGCCGGCACTGGAGTTGGCTCAGTTCATCGCGAAGCACAAGCGGCTGCGCGTTCGCGGAGTCCAGTCGTATGCCGGACACGCCTCGCACGTCATCGGCTTCGAGGCTCGCGAGAAGACTTCTCGCGAAGCGATGGGAAAATCGGTCGAGACGCGTGGACTGCTGAATAAAGCCGGCTTCGATGCGGCGATTCTCTCCGGCGGCAGCACCGGAACGTACAACATCGACAGCACGATTCAGGGAGTGACCGAACTGCAAGTCGGCTCGTACGTGTTCATGGACATCGACTATCGCCGCATCGGCGGCAAGACGAGCGGCGAGAATTATTCTGACTTCCAACACAGCCTGACTGTGTTGGCGACCGTCGTGAATGCAACGCACTCCGACCGAGTTTCTGTGGATGCCGGCACGAAGGCGCTCGACACGACGACGAATTGGAAGCCGGAAGCGAAGGGTTGGCCGGGACTGACTTACAACCGGGGCGGCGATGAGTTTGGCATCCTGACACTCGAACCCGGAGCGAAGCTGCCTCGCATCGGCGATCGCATCGAATTCATCGTGCCGCACTGCGACCCGAATGTGAATCTCTACGACCGCATCTATGCCACGCGCGGCGACAAGGTCGAAGCCATCTGGCCGATCGCCGCGCGCCGTAGCTAATTCGTAGGACGGGCAAGAGTACCCATCCTCCAGGAACACCATGCAACTGCAAACGCGCGAGATTGTCGGACAGCAACCGGGACCGCATTTGCTGATCACGGCCGGAGTTCACGGCGACGAATTCGAGCCGATGGCGGCGGTGCGGCGTTTGATGACGGAGATTGATCCGCAAGCGTTGCGTGGCAAGTTGACGCTGGTGCCGGTCGTCAACGAGTCGGCATTTCAATTGGGACGCCGCACGGGCGAAGACGGCAAGGATTTGGCTCGGACGTGCCCTGGCCGCGAGGATGGTAGCCTCACCGAACAAGTGGCGTTCGCGCTCTCGCAACTGATTCGATCGGCGGATTTCTACATCGACTTGCACACCGGCGGGACCGCGTTCACCGTGCTGCCGCTCAGTGGCTACACGTTGCATCCCGATCCAAACGTGCTGTCGGTTCAGCGGCGGATGGCGCAAGTTTTCGGACTGGATGTCGTCTGGGGCACCGATCCCAATTTGGACGGTCGCTCGCTGTCGGTCGCCCGTGCTGCGAACGTGCCCGCGATTTATTGCGAGTACCTTGGTGGAGGCCGCTGCGAACCGGCCGGCATTGATGCCTACGTCCGCGGTTGCCGCAACGTGCTGATTGAACTCGGATTGCTCGACGGTTTGCCGAACATCCCGCATCCACCGCTTATCGTCGAAGATCATCGCCCCGGTGCAGGACACATGCAGATCAACCATCCGTCACTGTGCGATGGATTCTTTGAGCCGACCGTCAAGCTCGGTCAACGTGTGCAGACTGGCGAACTTCTCGGCACGGTGTGCGACGTGCTTGGCCAACGTGTTGAACGAATCGAGTCCCGCTACAATGGCCTCGTCATTGTGTTGCAAACGTTTCCGACCGTGAGCGCCGGCGCGAGTGTCGCCGTCGTGATGGAGACGCCCTCGTAACTTTTGTCACCAAGATTCATCCACCATGCGAATCAGCCGAATCAAAGCCAAGCTCAGCCAGAATCAGCCCGTCCTGCTCACGACAATTCATTACTCCGATCCGTCGATTTTCGAGATGGCCAGCCTGATGGGCTTCGATGGGATCTGGCTCGACTTGGAGCATCATCATCACAGCGTCGAGACGGCGAACACGCTGCTGCGAGCAACTCGCGTCGGTGTGTCCGACGTGATGGTCCGGCCCGCCAAAGGGGAGTTCATGCGGATGGGCCGCATTCTCGAAGCGGGAGCGACCGGCATCATGTATCCGCGCTGCGACAACGCGGCCGAGGCTCGCGAAGTGATCCGCTGGTCAAAGTTCGCACCACTGGGACAGCGCGGCATCGACGCGGCCAATCCCGACAACCCGTACTGCCTGATGCCGCTGGTCGACTACCTCAAGGCGGCCAACGAGCAGACCTTCATCGTCATCCAAATCGAAGACCCCAGCGCGCTGGCTCAAGTCGATGAGATCGCTGCCGTGCCCGGCGTGGACATCGTCTTCTTCGGCCCCGGCGACTTCAGCATCCTCAGCGGCATCCCCGGCCAGATGAATCACGAGCTGATCAAAGACGCGATGCGAAAGGTCTCGGCCGCGTGCCAGAAGGCGGGTAAGCACTGGGGCATGCCGATTTTCAACATCGAGCACGCGCAAGAAGTGTTGAGTCTTGGTGGCCGATTCCTCTGCCACAGCGCCGACATTCTGCTTCTGAAGAACGGGTTCGACGACATCCAAAAACGATTCGCCCCGCTGGGTGTGACCAGCGAGCGATCAAGCCTGTAGCCACGCTCGCCAGAGCGTGGGCCGCCTTTGAACCACGCCCACGCTCTGGCGAGCGTGGCTACCGACTTTCGAATTCGACGCGCTGAACTCATGCCCCAACCGATCCACAAATTACTCGTTGTCGGCGTCGGCTCGATTGGCGAGCGGCATTTGCGTTGCTTCCTCACAACCGGCCGGGCCGAGGCGGTCTTTGTCGAGGTCAATGCCACGCTCCGTGAAACGATTTCCGAACGATACAGCGTGCGCGGTTTCACGAGTCTCGATGAGGCGCTCGCCACTCAGCCAACGGTCGCGGTCGTGGCGGTCCCGGCGCACCTGCACATCGCGATCGCCACGCAACTCGCCGAACGCGGCTTGCACCTGCTCATCGAAAAGCCGTTGAGCACGACAACGGCCGGCATCGACCGCCTGCAACAGATCGTGCGCGAGCGCGGACTGGTCGTCGGAGTCGCCTACGTTTACCGCAGTCATCCGCTGCTGAACTCGATGCGGACGGCGTTGCAAGACGGACGCTTCGGCCGGCCGGTCGAGTTGATCACGGTCTCCGGCCAGCACTTCCCGACGTACCGCCCGGCTTATCGTGAGATTTATTACACGAACCGAGCGACCGGCGGTGGCGCGATACAAGATGCACTCACGCACGTCATCAATGCTGGCGAGTGGCTGCTCGGCCCAGTCGATCGCTTGGTCGTCGACGCCGCCCATCAGGTACTCGAAGGGGTCGCCGTCGAGGACACCGTGCATCTGCTGGCTCGGCATGGCGACGTCATGGCCAGCTACAGCCTCAATCAGCATCAAGCCCCGAACGAGTTCACGCTGACCGTCGTCTGCGAGCGGGGCACGATCCGCTGGGAATCGCATCTCAATCGACTATGTTGGCTGACGGCTCCGGGTGCTGACTGGCAAGAGGAACGGATCGTTCCACTGGAACGAGACACGCTGTTTGTTCGCCAAGCCGATCAGTTTTTGACGGCCGTCGAAGAGGGTTCGTCTCCCGCATGTTCGCTGGACGACGGACGGCAAACATTGCGAGTCAATTTGGCCGCGCTCGCCAGCGCTGATGACGGCGGCTGGCAAACGATTTCGAGCTAGATTTGCTTACCGGCGAGCCACTTGTGCTACGCCAAGATTTCTTTCACGACGTGCCCAAAGACGTCGGTCAGCCGCATGTCTCGTCCGCTGAAGCGGAACGTTTGCTTGGTGTGATCGACACCCAACAGATGCAACATCGTGGCGTGCAGGTCGTGCATCTCCAGTCGGTTCTCGACGACTTTGTAACCGTACTCGTCAGTCGCGCCGTAGATCGTGCCCCCCTTCGCGCCGCCGCCTGCAAGCCAGACTGAAAACGCGAATGGATTGTGATCGCGCCCGTCGCTGCCTTGAGCGAACGGAGTCCGACCAAACTCACCGGCCCACACGACGAGCGTACTGTCGAGCAACCCGCGCTGCGCCAGATCGGCCAAGAGCGCGGCAATCGGCTGATCGACGGTCAGCGCATTTTTCTGATGTCCATCTTTGAGACCAACGTGTTGATCCCAGCGATCGCCATTGCCGCCAGGACAAGTCAGTTCGATGAACCGAACACCCCGTTCGACCAGTCGCCGAGCCAGCAAACAATTGCGGCCGAAGGTGCGCGTGTTGCCGAAGTCGGCTTGCAGGCCATAAGCCTTCTGAGTTGCTTCGGTCTCGTTCGACAAGTCCATGAGTCGCGGCACCGCCATTTGCATCCGCGCGGCGAGTTCGTAATTCGCGATCGCCGATTCGAGCGCATCGACCGGTCCGGTTTGCTCCAACAGTTTGCGATCCAGCCGCCGCATCAGGTCGAGCTTGCGTTGCTGCGACTCGGCGGTCGATTCCATTCGTTTGATGTTCGCCACCGGAGGATCGCTCGCGCCGAGCACGCTCGCTTGGAAACTCGCTGGCAGGAACCCGCTGTTGAAGTTGTCGGCCCCGCCGGGCGGAGTCAGGCCACCGTTCAACACGATGAAGCCCGGCAAGTCTTGGCACTCGGTGCCAAGTCCGTAGCCGACCCACGCCCCCATGCTCGGCCGCCCTTGCTGGCCGTTGCCGGTGTGCAGGAAGTAGTTCGCGTTCGTGTGCTCCGGGAACTGCGACGTCAGCGATCTCACGACCGCCAGCTTGTCAACGTGCTGAGCGACATGCGGAAACAGATCACTGACCGGAATGCCGCTCTCACCGTATTTGTTGAATTTCCACGGACTCGCCAGCGTGTTGCCGATGTTGTTGAACTGCGTCTTTTCGATCTTCATGGCAAACGGCTTGCCGTTCTCGGCATCGAGCTTCGGCTTCGGATCGAACGAATCGACCTGCGAAACGCCGCCGTCCATGTACAGAAAGATCACGCTCTTCGCCTTCGCATTGAAATGCGGCTTGCGAGGGGCGAACGGATTCTTCTCATTAGCCGAACTCGCCTCAGCACCAAACGCCGGCTCATTCAGCAGCGACGCCAATGCAACGGTCCCGAAGCCGCTGGCACACGTTTGCAGCATCGCGCGTCGAGTCTGCGGTTGAGTCACAAAGCGTCGGCAGTGCATGCACTCATCCTCTGGTCTTATCGAGATCACTTCACGAACACGAACTCTTTGACATTGAACAGCACATGGCAGAGGTCGGTCCAGACTTGCGCGTGCTTGCTCCAGCCATCAGCGGGGAGGTTGTACGACTTCGCTTGCTCCTGCAGGAACGCGATGGCTTCGGCTTGCTCGGCGGCGGTTGGCGAGCGAGTGAAGGCGTCGAGGTACAACCGCTCGGTGCGTTGCTCCGGTGTGAAGTCAGCGTTCTCCTTGAGCGAGCGTTCGGCCCAGCGTTTGGACATGTCGAAGACGAACGGGTCGTTCATCAGGATCAACGCCTGAGCTGGGACGTTCGAGACGTTGCGGCGGCCGATGGTCGTGAACGGGATCGGCGTGTCGAAGGCCAGCATCAATGGCGAGAGAAAGTTGCGATTGATCGCCGTGTAAATGCTGCGCCGACCATCTCCGTCGAGCGGGCCGCTGTTGCCGGGTCGGCCTCGACCTTGCATGAACGGAGTCAAGTGGACCGGCACGGACGAGCCGAACGATTGGCGATCCAGACGCCCGGCAATCAGCAGCATCGAATCGCGAATCGCTTCGCTTTCGAGTCGATGAATCGGGGCGCGGTGCAGCCACAGATTTTGCGGATCAAGTTCATTGGCCTTCGCCGCGTCGTAGCCGAACTCGTGAGAGTTCGGACGTTGATCCCCAGCTCCCTCCGAAGTCTCACGACTTCGGCTACGGGCGGGATCGGCTTCGCTCGCCATCTGCCAAGTGTTCGTCAACACGATGCGGCGGATCAAGTGTTTCAGCGACCAGCCGTCGGCGACGAACGACTCCGCGAGATGATCGAGCAACTCCGGATGCGTCGGCTCTTTGCCCAGCACTCCGAAGTTATCGACCGACTCGACGAGACCTCGGCCAAACAGGTGATGCCACACGCGATTCACGGCGACTCGCGGGACGAACGGATTCGATTTGGCGTCGATCAATCGCCGAGCCAACTGCAATCGTCCGCTGCCGGCTTCGTGATCGACGAGTGTTTGGTCGATGCCGTCGAAGGCTTCGAGATTTCGGCGTCCAACCTCCGGTCCGAGGTTCTTGTGGCTGCCACGAATGAAGACGTGTTCGTTGACCGCGTTGCCGTCGCAGATGGCGATGGCTCGCATCGGATCAGGAATCTCGTGGGACAGGTTTCCAACCTGCCCGTCCATTGGCGAAGTGGCGGGCAGGTTGGAAACCTGCACCACAGGTTCCGGCCCGCCGTTGCTGAACCAGATCGATTCGCACGCGATCCAGCCGTCGCCGTCGTCGATCAGTTCGATGTAGGCTCGGCGGCCGAGGTGGTTTTGCAGATCACCTCCTTGTCGATGCCAGACCCACTTGCCATCGGTCTTGACCTCGAACGTCGTGCCGCTGAACAGCAACCCGCTGAAGTCCATCATCTGATAGCCGTCGAGGATCAGCCGCACGCGAGCGTTCTGCCCGGCCAGCCGATACAGAATTTGCGGATGCGTGATCGTGAACGTCGGTGATCGGAGGACTCCGCGTAGCCGAGGCGACAGCTCGCCGCTGTGAACGACGCCGTGCCGATTCGGACCATCGCCAAATGCCCAGCCGGTCGCGAACCAGCGATGGGGGATGGGCGAGGGGCGAGGGGCGAGGGGCGAGTTCTCGGCCATCGGCTGACGGCTTTCGTCCGGGTGTTGCAGATCGACGAAGGTGGCGGAGGTGAAATCCTCGAATTGCTTTGTTCTCTCGGGAACTTCGCGAGATTTAGCGATCTTCGGATTCGATGTCTGTTCAGAACGCGATCGCTTCAATTCGGCGACGGCCGCGTCGATCTTGCCGTGTGGATCGAGGTACGCCGTCTGCCTCCGCGAGCTTTGCAGGAACCCGGCGAGGGCGTAGTAGTCCGACGTCCGAATCGCGTCGAACTTGTGATCGTGGCATCGAGCACAGGCGACCGTCAGTCCGAGAAATGTCTTCGAGAAGACGTCCAATTGATTGTCGATCCGCGCGGCTTGCTCCGCTTTGGCATCGACCGGAGCGTGCTTGTCCTCGCCGAGAAACCAGAAGCCAGTGGCGAGCAGCGATTCGTTGTAGCCGTCGGTGGGGTGGAGGCGAGAGGCGAGAGGCGAGAGGCGAGAGGGAACCGTACCAGGCTTGTCTTGCTCTCGTCTCTCGCCTCTCGCCTCTCGTCTCGGCAATAAATCACCCGCGATGTGTTCGACGACGAAGCGGTCATACGGCACATCGGCGTTGAGCGCGCGGATGACGTAGTCGCGGTACTGATGTGCGTGAGCCAGCGGGTAATCGAATTCGTGGCCGAGCGTTTCGGCGTACCGGACGAGATCGAGCCAATGCCTCGCCCAGCGTTCTCCGAAGTGCGGCGATTCGAGCAAGCGGTCCACAACACGCGCGAGCGATTCGCGCGTCGGAGCTTTATCGGCAACGAATTCGTCGGCCTCGGCGGGCGTTGGCGGGAGACCGATCAGCGTGAAATAGGCTCGACGCAGCAGCGTGCGACGGTCGGCGGCGGCGGCGTGAGACAAGCCGCGATCTTCGAGTTTGGACAGAATGAATTGGTCGATGGCATCCGAGTCGCGAAACGTGGCCGTGTTCACCTTCGGGTCAGCCTGGAAAGGCTGACGGACTTTCGGCGGCGCGACGTGCGCGATCGGCTTCCAGGCCCAATGCTTGGCTTTGCGTTCTGCCAGTGGGAACGCATCGGGTTTGGGATCGCGTGCGGGATCGGCTTTGCCGGCGCTCCACGGAGCGCCGCGGTTGACCCACTCGGTCAGGATCGCGACTTCGCCTTCGGGCAGACGCGATTTTGGGGGCATCTCAAAATCGACGTAGTTGATCGCTTTGACGAGCAAACTCTCGGCTGGCTTTCCCGGCACAATCGCCGCACCGGAATCGCCTCCGCGCAGCACGTCCGCACGCGACGCGAGACTCAACCCGCCTTTGAGTTTCTTTGCTTCCGGCCCGTGACACTCGAAGCAGCGAGCTTCCAGCAGCGGCTTCACTTTCGTTTGAAAGAATTCGACCGAGGCCGCATCGAATGTCGGTGCCTCTTGCGAGTCAGCCCGCTCGCGCGGCCACACGATCAGAGCAGCGATGCTTAGGGCAACCAGCAAAGACAGGCGACGAGTGTTGAGCAGCGTCACAAAGGAGACTCCTGCAAGTATCGCAGAGGAGGACCACCCCAACCACACCGGTCGTCGTTACTTCGCCAGTTCGGCTTCGATCGCTTTGACGACTTCGTCCGAGTCCGGTTCCACGCCGGTGCGGAAGCGAGCAATGACTTCGCCCTTCTTGCTGACGAGGAACTTTTCGAAGTTCCATCGCACGGGACGGTCTTTTTCAATCGGTTCTTTCGAGGTGAGTTCCTTGAACAGCGGCGCAGCCTTGTCGCCGTTGACGTCCACCTTCGAGAACATGTCGAACTTCACGCCGTAGTTCTTCTGGCAGAAGTCGGCCACGTCTTCATCGCTGCCCGGTTCTTGATCGCCGAACTGATTGCAGGGGAAGCCGAGTACCGCCAAGCCCTTCTTGTTGTACTTCTCGTGCAACGCTTCGAGCGGCTTGTACTGCGGAGTTGCTCCGCAGGCGCTGGCGACGTTGACGATCAGCAGCACCTTGCCGTTGTACTTGGCGAGGTCCACTTTCTTGCCAGTCAGCGATTTCATCTCGTGCTTGAGCAGTGGCGGAGTTTTCTCGGCGGGCTTCTTGTCTTCGGCCGCAGCGAACACTCCGGCGAGCAGCACGGCACCAGCGAGGCAGGACAGCGAGAACAGTTTCATGGCGGGGCTCCTGAATTGAGGATGAAGCGGTGGGGATGCGGCACATCCACCGCGAGAACAGCATAGCCCCGATCGGGGGCTGATCGGAAGCGGCAGCAACAGGTCATTCGCCGCTGAGTTCGTCAGTCTTCATGAACTCGCGCAACACGACCGTCGCGTAGGCTCCGGAGGGAAGCGCGAATTCAAAGAGCAATCCGTCCGGAGTCGCGCTGACTTGCAGGTCTTTTGGACGCACGAGCAGCGGGCGGCGCGTGCCGTCGGTCAGATGACCGTAACGGCGGAAGGCGTCGGGCGAGAGCTGCGCGGCGTCGAGCACTCGCTGCTCGCGAACCGCCGGTTCATCAGTCGTCGGTTTCATTTTGGGGCCGAACATCGGTCCGGTCGTGACGGTCTCATGAGCGTCGAAGCGAGGCTGTTCGGCGGCGACATCCTGTGCGATGAACAGACCGCCCGACGCGCAGACTTGCATCACGTCACCGAGCAACACGCGATCGAGCAATCCGTCGCGCAGTCGTTCGGCCAGCACTTGGTTGAACAGCCACGACTGAGCCGCTGACAGCGCCAACCGATGCAGGAAGCGGCGTCCTGAGCGATGCCGATCACGCGATTTTCGCGACGGTTCGCTCGATGCTGCCGTTTCGCTCAACAGACTCAAGCCGTGTTTCAAGGTGCTGAAGTTGTTGCCAAAACGCTGCGAGCCAAAGTAATTCGGCAGCCCGCTGCGGCGCACTCGGTCGGCAATCGCGGTCGCCTTCGCCAGCGAATCGGGCTCGCTGACATCTCGCACGAGGACTCGAAAACGATTGCCATGCAAGTGGCCCGTGCGGAGTTTCTGCCGATGTGGTGTCGCCTTCAGCAAGCGAATGCCGTCACCGTCGATCGCCGACAAGTTCGCTTCCACTCGACGGGGCACCGAGACAAATTGCCGTGTCACCGCCTGTTTGTCTTTGAGGCCGGCCGTTCCGAGTTCGCCGGACGAGATGTCCAGCGTGCGCGACAAGTGCCGAGTCAGTTCATCCGCCGACACTCCCGATTTTTCGATCCAGAGAAAGAGATGCTCGCCCTCGCCGCTCGGTGCGTAGGCCGGGATCTCTTCGACATCGAAATCCTCTGGCTGTGCTTTGAGGGTTCCACCGATTCCCGGCAGATCGGCAGTCAGCAGAGGACAGGCGATCGAGAGCGGCAGCGTTTCCACAAACGGGGTCGATTCGGTCATGGGTCTCTCAATCAAATCCCTCTCCTTCGGGGAGAGGAGACCGGGCAAGGGGCAGCACGGCAATGACAACCGCGCCGCTGGTGAGCGCTTCGTGGCGATGATAGCATGACCGCCCGCTCGCTGACCCTCTCACGGCGGACTCGTTGACATCGCCGTCCTCGCGTCTTTTTTTGAGTACATTATGCTGAAGACTCACGCCGTTGGCATCGACTTGGGCACGACGTATTCCTGTCTCTCGTATCTCAACGAACATGGCGAGCCGGTCACGCTCCCCAACCAAGAAGGCGAACTGACGACGCCGTCGATCGTCATGTTTGACGGCAAGGACGTGATCGTCGGGACCGAGGCTCTTCGCAACGCAGTGCTCAAGCCGACGCACGTCGTGCAAAACGCCAAGCGCTACATTGGCTCGAACAAAACTTGGACCATCGAAAAGAAGACTTACACGCCGGTCGACATCGGGGCGCTCGTGCTGCGAAAGATGCTTGATGCGGCTGCCGAGCAGATCGGTCCGATCACGCAGGCGGTCATCACCGTGCCGGCTCAGTTCAGCGACTGGCAGCGGCAGGCGACGGTCGAGATGGGATTTCAAGCGGGTCTGAAGCGGGTGGACATCATCAACGAACCGGTCGCCGCTGCACTGTGCTACGTGCTCGGCAGCGAAGGGCTGTGGTTCACGGAATTGACCGACGAACAACGCATTCTGGTCTACGATCTGGGCGGCGGAACGTTCGACCTTTCGCTTGTGAAGTACCACAAAGACGAGGTCAAGGTTCTCGCCAGCACCGGCGACTTGAAGCTGGGCGGCATCGACTGGAACGAAGCGTTGCAAGAGGCGATCTGCGACCGGTTCGCTCGCGAGTTCGGCGACGATCCTCGGACCGATCCCGAATCCATGCAACTGCTGGCGATGGCGGTCGAGAACACGAAGCGTTCGCTGACCGTCCGCCCGCGAGCCGCACTCACTTGCTCGCACGGCAAGCATCGCAAGGTCTACCAGATTGAGTTGCCGGAGTTCGAGAAACTCACGAAGCCGTTGCTCGTTCGCACGATCAACATCACGCGTGATTTGCAGAAGGCGTATCAATTCGGTCTCAAAGCGAGTGACACGATCCTGACCACTGGCGGTTCGTCGCGGATGCCGTCGATCAAGAAGGCGCTTGGCGAGTTGGGCTTCCGCACGCTCAACACGTCGCTGTCACCGGACCAGTCGATCTCGCACGGAGCGACCTATTACGCCGGCATGTTGCTCACCAACGCCGACTTCGCGAAGTCGATTCTCAGTCCCAAGGCGACTGCGAAGCTCCAGAAAATCAAACAGCGCAGTGTCAACGCCCGCGCGCTCGGCATTCTGATACGCGACTCCAGAAAAAAGACACGCATCCCGCACTACCTGATTCCTGAGAATACGGAACTCCCGGCGTCGATCACACAGACCTTCGGCACCGTCATCCCGAATCAGCGTCGAGTCAACCTGCACATCGTCGAAAGCGGCACGATCGCCGACCAACAGTTCGTGGAACTCGGCACCTGCATCGTCGAAGACCTGCCGAAGAATCTGCCGGAGCAATCGCTGGTCGAAGTCACGATCACGTACAACGAACAAGCCCGCGTGCTGGTCACTGCCAAAGACGTCACCAGCGGCAAGCAAGCTCAAACGGTGATCGTGCGACAAGAGAATCTCGTCGAGAAGCCCGCCAAAAAGGCGGCCGCACCGGATGACGACGCCCAGGCTGGCTGGACGGCTCCGTCGCTGACACCGGCGAGCGGTGGAGCCACTCCCCCAAGGCGAGCGGGGGATGTCAATCCTCCGAGATCAGCACCCGCAGCAACGACACCCACGACCAAGCCGACCTCGATCCCCAAGCTCAACACTTCGGCACCCGCTCCGTCGCCAACGAATCGAAAGCCAGTTCCACCGCCGCTCAAACCAGTGCCCGCGAAGACTCAATCCGTCACCAGCCCAAAGTCCGCGCTCAGTGGCCCAAAGCTCGACGATGCCAATCAACCCATTCCGCTGTGCAATGAGTGTGGTGAAGCCCTGAACTTTCGAGGCATCTGCCCGGCCTGCGGCTGGACCGCTTCCGCGAAGAAGCCTGTTGCCACCACGAATTCTCCCGTGAAGGCCGGAGCACCGAAGCCTCCGATCTCACCGCAGAGGAAACTCGCGCCTCCGATCAAGCCGGCTGTTCCCAAGCCAAAGGTGTCCGACGACGATGAACTGCTGGAGATGGCGCTGTCGTCGATGAACAAGCCGGGCACTCCCAAGTCCCCCGTCAAAAATTCGCCTGTGAAAAAAGGGGAAGCCGAGTTTTGGAAGGACGAGAAGTGACCCATGCAGATCGACCGCATTGATTTGTTCCACGTTGCGATGCCGCTGATTTCTCCGTGGCGAACGGCCTACGGTGAAGACGCGACGATTGATTCGCTCCTCTGTCGCATGACGAGCGGTTCCGTCGAGGCCTGGGGTGAGAGTGCTCCGTTCGCCGCGCCGTGCTACAGCCCGGAGTGGGCGAACGGAATCTTTTCGCTGTGCCGCGATTGGCTCGCGCCGCAACTGGTCGGCAAGGACGTCACGTCCGGTGCCGACTTGCAGCAGCGGCTCTCGCTCTTCAAAGGCAACTCGTTCGCGAAGGCCGCGCTCGACACGGCGTGGTGGTCACTCAAAAGCCGCATCGACAATCGGCCGCTGCACGAGTTGCTCGGTGCGACGCGCACCGAGGTCGCCGTCGGTGCCGACTTTGGTGTGCTGGACAGCCTCGACGAATTGCTCAGCGGCATTGGCCAGGCGATTGCGAACGGTTTCCCGCGCATCAAACTGAAATTCCGCCCCGGCTGGGATCTGCCGATGCTCGCCGCCGTACGCAAGCAGCATCCGACGCACCCGATTCACATCGACTGCAACAGCGGCTATCGGATCACCGATCTGAAACTCTTTCAGCAAGCGGACGAGTTCAACCTCGCGATGTACGAGCAGCCGCTCAACCACGACGACGTCGTCGATCACGCCGAACTGCAACGCCAAGTTCGCACGCCCGTCTGTCTCGACGAAAGCGTCTACAACGTCCGTCAAGCGGAACTCGCCATTCGGCTGAAGAGCTGCCGCTTCGTCAACATCAAGCCCGGCCGCATCGGCGGACTGACGAACGCCGTCGCCGTCCACAACCTCTGCCAAGCCGCCGGAATTCCCTGTTGGGTCGGCGGCATGTTGGAAAGCGCAGTCGGCGCGAGCCTGTGTGTGTCACTCGCGATGCTCGGCAACTTCACCTATCCCGCCGACATCTTCCCCAGCAGCCGCTTCTACCACGAAGACCTCGCCGACCCGCCGTTGGAACTGATCCGCCTGTCCAACGGAACGCCGGGAGTTCGAGCGTTGTCTCGCCTGCCAGAGCCCAACCCGGATCGCTTGCGGAAGTTGACCGTCCAAAGCGCCATCGTGAAGTAGTTCGTCCAGCCGAAAGCCGTACGCCGACGGCCGAGAGTTGTTATCCCACCGCCTCTTGTCACCTCCGCGATGAGGAAGATCATGCGCATCGTTCGTTTCACCGGTTTCGTGTTGTGTGTGATTTCAACCTGCTGCATCGCTGGTTCGGAGTTGCGAGCCGACACAACGCTCGTGGCCGACGGTCAGGCGCGCGCGGCGGTGTTTGTCTCCGAACGTGTCTGGGATGACGCGACGAAGAATCCCGAACCGGCCGGGATGTGGCGGTCACTCAAGCCGGAGGACAATCGGCGGCGATTGCGTGAATCGGTGCGTGACTTCGTCGGCATCGTCGAGCGGATATCGGGCGCGAAGTTGCCCGTCGAGATCGGTGCTCCGAAGGCAGGCGATGCGCGAGTCGCGATCCTGATCGGCGAGTTGGCGACGGCGAAGTTCGGGCCGCCGGCGAAGAAGGCGGAGTATCAGCAAGGGCTGCGGATCGTTGTCGCCAACAACGCTGTTGGGCTGATCGGCGAGAGCGAACTCGCGACGAGCTACGCGATTTACACGCTGCTCGATCAATTAGGCTGCCGCTGGTTCTTGCCGAGTGTGATGGGCGAGGCGCTGCCGGCATCGAAGACGATCACGCTGAAGGATCAAGATGTCTCGACCGTGCCGTACACGATTTATCGCGGGCTGTGGTATTGCGACAACGAGTTCGCGCGGCGGAATCGGCTGGGCGGCATGGAACTCTCCGCCGGGCATGCGCTGGAGTACGCCGTGCCGAAGGAGCTGCGCACACAGCATCCTGAAATCAAAGCGATTATCGGAGGCAAGCCGCACGACCATTGGATCAAGTGGACTCACCCGCTGGTCGCCGAGGCGATCACGAAGTCGGTGCTCGACAACCTTGCGAAGAATCCGGACACGAAGTCGGTGTCCCTCTCGCCCGACGACGGCGCGACGTGGGATGAATCCGACGACACGAAGTTCGATGCGGGGGACTTCGATCCGTCGCTGCAAACGGTCGCGAAGGCGGATCGGTTGATGGTGCTGTGCAATCGGATCGCGGCGGCGATCTCGCCGAAATACCCGGAGATGAAGTTCGGGGTGCTGGCGTACGTCGATTACACCCGCCCTCCCGTGCGCGAGAAGCCGCATCCGGCCATCGTGCCGCAGATCGCGCCGATCACGTTCAGCCGAGCTCACCCGCTGAACGATCTGGGCGAACCGAACAACAAGTCGATGCAGCATCTGGTCGAAGGCTGGGGCAAAGTCGTGCCGGCAACCAGCTATTACTTCTACGGTTTCTATCTGGCCGAGGTCTCGTCGCCGAACCCGATGCTGACGAAGTGGGGTCATGACATCCCATTCATTTACCAGCGCGGAGCCTGCCGCTACTGGCAACCGGAAACGCTAACCAACTTCGACACGTCACTGCACGCTCATTGGCTGGGCCTGCGGATGGCATGGGATCCCTCTCATAAGCCGGAAGTGATTATTGAGGAGATTAACTCGCGGCTGTACGGCCGCGCGGGTGGGGCAATGTCGGCTTATTGGCGGCACATCGACGATACTTGGGTCAAAGTTCCGGAGTACGCTGGTTGCGGCTTCGGACATCTTCGTCGTTGGAACCTCGAGAAGCTGACGGAAGCTCGCCGCTTGATGAACGCCGGTCGCGCCGCGTGTGCGACCGATGCGGAAACCGCACGCGTCAAACTCGCCGACGATTCGCTGGCCGCGTTCGAGATGCTCATGCAGCAACGCCGTGATCTCGCCGAGGGCCGCTGGTCCACGTTGGCGGGACAAGTCACCGCGTATCGCACGCGGCTGATGGAACTCGGTAAGCAGTACGAACCGCAGTTCGCCTTCACCAAGATGGGCTGGACTGGCGAGAAAACGCTCAACGTCATTTACTTCGATGCCTTCTACGGCGCGACGCACAACGATGCGGCTCGCGTGGCGACGCAGTTCAACGTCGTCGCCGCGCCGCTGAAGCAGTGGCGGTTCAAAATCGACAAAGACAAACAGGGTGAATCGCTCGGCTGGTCGAAGCCGGAGTTCGATGACTCCGCCTGGAAGACCACCGATTGCGTGGTCGAGACTTGGTCGTCGCTCGGCCTGCACAACTACATGGGGAGCGCGTGGTATCGGATGCAGCTCAAGGTTCCGCCGCTGGCCGCCGGCAAAAAAACGTCCCTCTGGATCGGATCAACCGACGGCCGAGTGAAAGTTTTCATCAACGGCCAGCATGTCCCGCACGTCAACGACAAAGGGGAGAAAGCCGACTCCGTCAGCGGCTACTGCCAACCGTTCTCGTTCGACATTTCATCGGCCGTGAAACCTGACGCCGACAACTCGATCGCGCTGTTCTGCACTCGCGAGATCGTCAACGAACTCGGCACGGGAGGACTGCTGGCCCCGGCGGCTGTGTATGCAGAACGTTGATTGGCTAGTGGGTCGGGTTGCTGCCACGCTGCCCAACGAAACGGAGCGAGCCCGCCAACGGGGACTACGCGGAGCCGAGGGTCCACTGCAATTCCTCTTCTGTTTCACGGCGAAACACGATCGTCAGCCGCTCCGGCACAGCGTTTCCAACGCCGCTCGCGCGGCCGAGTCGTCCGGCTGAGCGGCTCGCAACACGAGGCTCCATTGTGTGGTGGCGAAGCCGGATTGTTCGGAAGGATTGGTCATCGGATTGACTTGGCACCGCCGGATTGCGACCGCCGTTTCGCGACGGGCTGGTCGAGTTTGTGAATTCTCGCTCTCTCAGGAATGCCGATCACGATATCATGCCGGCTCCCGAAGTGGGCGTTGCTTGGCAGTTGCGGAGATTGCTCGTGCTCACCATTTCCAACCAACAACAGGAGTCTCGTGGCGTGCTGAATCGGCGCGAAATTCTACGTGTCGGAGCGCTGGGTCTTGGCGGCGTGACATTGGCGGACCTGTTGCGGCACGAGGCAACTGCGAAAACGGATGTTCGGCGGCCGAAGTCCGTGATCTATGTCGTGTTGGATGGCGGGCCGTCGCATCTCGACATGTGGGATTTGAAGCCGCAGGCTCCGGTGGAATATCGCGGACCGTTCTCGCCGATTGCGACGAAACTACCGGGCGTGACCATCTGCGAGCACATGCCGTTGCAGGCCGCGATGTTGGACCGAGCCACATTGGTGCGCGGCATTCGCTCGGTCGAGAATGATCACTATCTCAGCGAGGTTTACACCGGGCTGCCGCGCTCGTCGGGAAAGCGGCCAGCGTTTGGATCGGTCGTCAGCAAGTTATCGCCGACCACGCATTCGCTGCCGACGTACGTCAGCCTCAAGCAGCATTCCGGCGATCTGTTCGATTATGAGAAGCCGCATTACGTCGGAGCCGCACATGCTCCGTTTCGCCCGTTCGAGGAATCGCTCAAAGACCTCACGCCGGTCAAGAACCTCGAAATGTTGGAGAACCGCAAGGCGTTGCTCGCCGCGTTCGACAACCTGCAACGCGAACTCGATCGGCCGCAGGCGTTCGGCGGACTGGATCGCTTTCAGGCTCAGGCGTTGGAGATGATTGCGTCGCCGAAAGTTCGTGAGGCATTCGATCTCACGAACGAATCGCCGGAAACGCTGGCTCGCTACGGCCACAAAGCCGGCAAATATCCGCATCAAACGGCGAAGCAATACATGTACGACTGGAACGGCAAGCCATTCCTGATGGCTCGGCGATTGGTCGAGGCGGGCGTCCGCGTCGTCACGCTGCACGCCGCCGAGTGGGATCATCACAGCAGTCCGACGGGCGACATCTTCTTCGCCTTGAAGTGCCTGATGCCGGTGCTCGACATGAGCATCACCGCGCTGGTCAACGATCTGAATGATCGCGGACTGTCCGACGACGTGCTGGTCGTGGTGCTCGGCGAGTTCGGCCGCACTCCCAAAATTTCCCCGGTCGGCCCCGGCCGCGAGCACTGGGCTGACGCTGGTTGCGCGTTGTTCTTCGGCGGCGGACTGACGATGGGCCAAGTCATCGGAGAAACTGATTCTCGCGCCGAACGTTCGATCAACGGCACGATCAGTTTCCAGAACATCATGGCCACGATCTATCACACGCTCGGCATCGACCTCGACGTGAAGCTGCCCGACTTCAACGGCCGCCCGCAGTTCCTGCTCGATGACTGCGCGCCGATCCGCGAGTTGCTGGCGTGAGTTTTGGAGTGTTGCCGTAGCGGAATAAATGGGAGGGAGAACTGAGATGTCCATGAATTGGAGAGCCGTCTTCCTTTGCAGCGCGACCCTTTTCGTGTGTTCGACGAGCATTCTCGCCGAGGATTCGCCAGTGCGAGCCGCGCTTTGGCAGCGGTTGGAGAAATACACACAGCCGCCAGCGGAATTCGCGGGACAGTTGGCTTCGTATCGCACGCCGCTGAAGTTCGCGGATGGTTCGCTGGCCAAGTCGCCGGAAGATTGGTCGCGGCGGCGGAAAGAGATTTCAGAGACGTGGCACAAACGGCTTGGCCCGTGGCCGCCGTTGGTCGCGCGGCCGACGATGAGGCGACTGGAAACGGTCGAGAAGGACGGTTACGTCCAGCATCATGTCCATGTGCAAATCTCGCCCGAAGGAAAACTGGCTGATGGGTATCTGCTGATGCCGCCCGGAAAGGGACCGTTTCCGGCGGTGCTCGTGCCGTTCTATGAACCGTTGACGAGCATCGGCGAAGGTCCGCAAGGGAAGGGACGCGGGACTCACGATTATGGTTTGCAACTGGTGAAGCGGGGGTTCGTGACGCTGTCGATCGGCACGCCCGGTTCGGTTGAGAAGATTGGACTCGACACGCGGCAGTTGTTGGTCGAGGCGGGCGTCGAACAGCGCCGGCAACCGCTGACACTGCTGGCGTACACTTCGGCGAATTGTCACACCGCGCTGGCTCAGATACCGGAAGTCGATCCGCAGCGCATCGGAATCATCGGGCTGTCATACGGCGGCAAGTGGTCGATGTTTTCGTCGTGCCTGTACGACAAGTTCGCGTGCGCGGTGTGGTCCGATCCAGGGATCGTGTTCTACGAGAAGAACGCGAACGTGAATTATTGGGAGCCGTGGTATCTGGGCTTTGATCCGAAGGTGCAGCGGAAGCCGGGCATTCCGTCGGCCGAGAATCCGCGCACCGGCTTGTACAAGGAACTGATCGATGCGGGCGAAGACCTCGTCGATTTTCACGCGCTGATGGCTCCACGCCCGGTGCTGGTTTCCGGCGGCACGGAAGACCCGCCACGCAATTGGCTCGCGCTCAATCATCTGGTCGCAGTGAATGAACGGCTGGGACACAAGCAGCGCGTCGCAATGACGGCTCGCAGCGGTCACATCCCAACCGCGGAGGCGTTGGAGTTGGAACTTGCGTTCCTTGAGTACTGGCTGAAGCCCGGCGCGCGGTAGCTGCCGAAACCAGCACGATGCGTCAGCGAGTGGCCAACGTCGTCTGGGAATTGCCGTCGTCTTTCTCTGACCACTCGCTGGCGCGTCGTGCTGATCGCTCAGTCGATCTGAATACGAACGGAGTGCAAGCGTTGGCGGTCGCCGCGTTGGCGAAAGTCTTCGAGGACCGCTTCGATCTCCGGCTTGAGGAAGTCGTTGAACTTCCGCTGGCCGTCAATTGTGATGCTCAGCCGTTTGTCGAGGTCAATGAGATTCGCGTTGAGCCACACGGTCACCGAGCCCTGACCGCCCAGGACGATGCTCTTCTTCTCAGTCTCACCGGGCAGAATGCGCGCGGTCAGGTTGACCGGAGCCAGCTTCGCGGGACGCTTTCTGGGAGTTGTGTCGGCCCAGCGGACCCAATGCAGGCGAACATCTGTCGTGCGCAGGCTGCTGAAGCCGAATTCTTTCGGCTCGGCGGGGCGGCGATGCAGTTCCATCCATTCGAAGAGCCGATGGATCTCGCTGTAAAATGTCTCGTGCCCGCGGGCTTTGTATTGCGACACCAGTAAGTCGGTGCCGTTGCGCATCATCGTTTCGAACCAGTGCGCGTGCCGGTCGTAGAGGCCGAAGTCGAATTCTCCCACCACGGCATACCACGCTTGTAGTTTCGCGTTTTCCTGAAGCCCCAGGCTGTCGCGAACTGCCGCACCCTTGGGGGTGATGAAACCACCGGAGATCGGCATGACCCCCGCGAACAAATCCGGCCGAGCCAGCGCGACATCGAATGCCGCATCCGCTCCGCGACCGTGACCGCTCAGGAACACGCGGTCCGAGTCAATCAGAAATCGGCGGCGAGCATCTCGCAAGCACTCCCAGACAATCGTTTCGGTCGGAGCCGGCAACGGGTCGCCGAACTTGGGAGGCAGATATTCCGGCGCGATCACGATGTAGCCGTGCCGTTGTGCTTGCAGCGGCGAAGCGTCGTCGCCGCCCCACCATTTCAACGCACGTTCCGGCGTCCAACCCCATTCGTGCAGCGCGATGATCACGGGGTATGTGTGATGCGGATTGAACTCTGGAGGCACGAGGACCGAATACCGAATGTTTTTCGGGCTCTCTTCGTTCTCGCGAGTGCGGCCAGGGTCGTGGACCGTGATCGCAGCCACACGGCTCGCTTGCAGGCCGGGTGTGTCGAGCACTTGCGGCAACAATTGGATGATTTGCTCGACCGTCTTCGTGCCGACCCCTTCGGTCGCGGTGAGTTCGGAGAGCGCTGGTCCTCGCAACGACGGATGGGTCGCTCGCAAATACTGCAAGATGTGAAACCGCGCCTGCCACCAGCGGATTGCATTCGCCAGATCGGTCGTCGCATTCGCGGCACCGACCACCCAGCCGGAATACGCCAGCGCGAGTTTCTCCGCCTTGGACAACTTCTCGTCTTTTTCCAGCTTGAGGAATGACTCCAGCCGTGGCAGTGTTTCCTCGTCAAGCTGTTCCAAGACTTCGTCACGAAGCGGAGCCACTTGTTTCATCTGCTCTTCGTTCAAGCCGTCCTGCAAATCGCCGAGCAACTGTTTGGTGTGTTCGATGTTCTCCTCGACTTCAGCAACTTCCGTTTGGAGTTGGCGAACGTCGCGGAGGATGTCGGCTCCGATATTCTGCGTCGGAAATTTGCCAAGCGCATTCCCGATCAGCCGGTGCTGACCTGCTTGGCGGCGATGTTTCAACTCGCCGAGCAAGCGTTTAGCGAACAATTGCCGAGCTTCGATCGCGTCCTCTTCGCACTTCGCCTTCTGGTCGGGAAGGTCACGCGCGATGGTCTCCAATTCTTCGATCGCCAGTTCGTACAGCCCGGCCTGCAAATAGAATTTCACGACCTTGAAACGATCCTCTGGCTTTTCAAGGTTGATGCATCTCCGCACCAGCGGAACAAGTTCCTCGCGCCGCAACGAAGTGGTCGCGATGCTGAATTTCCAAGTGTGATCCAACCCCGTCACCGTACACGACTGTGGCCGCAGTTGTGTGATGCCTTGAATGTAATTCTTGGGCGTCTGGTTCGGCCCGAGCAACGTCACCTTGCGGTGTCCCTTGTCGTTGAATGGATCGACGCTCAAGTACGGTCCCACACTCTTGAACGGTTCGGTGCCCCCCTCTTTTTTGGGCGGGAGTTCAAAGCGCACGAATTGAGCCAACTCGACATCCAGGTTTTTATCGGCGACTTGTTTATAGCCCACGAAGTACCGCCGCATGCCGTCGTCGAGCATCCAAAAGAGAGGCGAATCGGGGTCTCCGGACTGTGGCGGAGAGTTCAGCGAGATCGTGGACAATTTCTCCACCGCACCTGGCTGTAGTCGCAGACCTGATTTGAGTGTCAGCTCGCCCGCATCCGTCCCGCTGGCAGCGAGCCACGCTGCGATTGCCGTCAGCACGCGCAGACAGGCGATCGCTCGTCGCCGACAGAAGCTTCGCGTGTGCATGTCACCCTCCGACCCAGTTGCCGCGTCAATGTCGCTGCGGCGGATTCTGCCGCTCCGCGCGAGCACTTCGGCGGACAGACTCTGCAAGGATCGACCGCTGGGGCAACCGGATTCAAACCGTCTGATTGCCAACGCATATCCGGACGCCGAATCTACGGCGACTTAGGGGCCGCTTCATTTGGCCCGGCCTCATTCACGACGGGTGGTTTCGGAGCATCCAGACCAATCTTGCTGGCGGCAAAGTCCCGAGCGTATGGCCAGATCCAGTAAATGCCGTACAGCACTGCGGCAATCGCGGCCAAATACAGGATGAATCCGATGCCCCCCAACGTGCCTTCCACTTTTCCGCGAATCCACCGAAAGATTTTGCGACGCTTCTGTTCCTTTTCGATCTTGGCGTACATCTCCTTCATGTTGGCGCCCCGCGCCTGAGCCGACTGTTTGGCGATCCGTTTTTTCATGAAGCTTTGGAACTCGTCGTATTGCGCCAGCGGCAGGAATTCTCCTTTTTCGCCGCGCTTTGCCGTGGCTTTCAGGTCCAGCAGTTCAGCCTTGACCATCTGCTGAATCTGAGCCGCCTGCATTTTGGTGACGACGGTCTGGCCTTTTTGATTCGTGTGTTTGACGTACCAGATCGCGGTGTCCTTGGCGGCCGATTGCTCGGTCTTTTGCAGAGCGATGTCGGCAGACGTCATGGCGACGCCGGTCATATTGACCTTGGTCTGCTGGCCCGCTCCGGCCGCGACGGTTCGCCGAGCCGTCGTCGCGTCGCCACCCAGAAAACTGAGCGAGGCATTCTCCAATCCCAGCGCATCGAGATCGTGAATCAGTTCATCGCAGCTCGCGTAGCGGTGTTGTTTGTCCTTCTGGATCATCTTGTCGATGACCATGTCCAGCTTCTCCGGCACTTCGCGGTTCAGCTTGCGAGCGTTGTCGTACTTACCGGTTTCCTTGGCCATGAGGAGCTTCACGATCGTGCCGCCACCGAACGGCAACTTGCCGGTGACGAAGTAATACAGCGTGATGCCCAGGGCATAGATGTCTGTTCGCTTGTCCGCGCTCTTCGCATCGCAAGCCTGCTCCGGGGACATGTAGAACGGCGTTCCCAATCCAGTGCCGCTCTGCGTCAACGACATGTCGTCTTCGTCACCCGCGCCGATCGCTTTGGCCAACCCGAAGTCAGCGACCTTCACGACTCCTTTTTTGGTGACCAGGATGTTGTCCGGCTTGATGTCGCGATGGATGACGTTGTGGTCTTGATGAGCCACCCGCAACGCATCGGCACAGCGCAAGACAACGTGGATCGCATCACCGAGGGTCAACTTGCCGAGCTGATCCATCCACTTTTGCATGCTCTGGCCGTCGATGAATTCGATTGCCAGATAATGCTGGTTGTTGGTCACTCCGTAGGCAAACACCTGCACGGCGTTCGGGTGAATGAATTTGCCCATCGACTTGGCTTCGCGCTCGAATCGTTCGACGAAGCCCTTTTTCTTGGCCATCTCTTTGGACAACAGCTTGAGCGCGACGTGGCGGTCCAAGCTCATTTGCCGCGCGAGGAACACCTCACCCATGCCACCTTGGCCGAGCTTCTTGTCCAACTCGAAATCACCGAAGACTCTTTTTTCCTTCTTCGGTGCGTCGGCGCTTGGCAAATTGATCATCGTCGCGCCGAGTTCATCCGGATCATCTTCGTCAGACACTGTGTGGCCTCCTCGCACTCGAATTCGCAACGCTGATCTCGGCGGGGTGACGATGAGGAAGGAATGCCAATGACACACCCCGGACAATCCCACGACGAACCGCCGAATGGCGAGGGGGGCATTATGCTTCGTCGCCGAGAGGCAGGCAAACTCTAGGCCCAGTTGTCGAGAAGCGGACGACTCGTCGGCACCTCATCAGCGCTTCCGTCCTTGAGGTTTCTGGCAGGGGCTTCAACAATGCCGTTGCGCTCGTGAATCCAACGCAGACGACCCCGGCTTCGGACATCGTTTTCCGCGTCGTCCTCGACATTTTTGCCGACGATGGACTGTCTTCCGTTGGTTTTTGGGGTAAGGAGTGACTGGTGGCTTCGGGAGAAAAATCGCAGGACCGACCGCGCGGCATGATTGGCGAAAGTCCCGCCATGCGCGAGGTGTACGCGCTGACTCGCCGGGTCGCCGCTTCCTCGGCCACCGTGCTTTTGACCGGTGAAACAGGCACCGGCAAGGAATTGGTCGCCCGCGCGGTCCACGAACTCAGCCCGCGAGCCAGCGGCCCGTTCGTCCGCGTGAACTGCGGCGCGCTGAGCGAATCGCTGCTGGAAAGCGAACTCTTCGGACACGTCAAAGGCGCGTTCACCAACGCCTTCGAGAACCGCACCGGCCGCTTCGAGGCGGCGCATGGCGGCACGATCTTCCTCGACGAAGTCAACTCGATGACCCAGACGTTGCAGGTCAAACTACTGCGAGTGCTGCAAGAACACGAATTCGAGCGCGTCGGCGACAGCCGCACGATTCATGTGGATTGCCGCATCGTCGCCGCCACGAACCGTGACCTGCTGCACGAAATCGAACGCGAAAAGTTTCGCGAAGACCTCTATTACCGAATGAACGTCGTCTCCATCTATCTGCCGGCTCTGCGCGAGCGGATCGAAGACATCCCGCTGCTCGTCAATTACTTCGTCCAGGGCTATGCCGACGACAACAACCGCCCGGCACCGAAGGTCGCGGCCGAGTTCATCGGCTACTTGCAACGCTACGCCTGGCCCGGAAACGTCCGCGAGCTACAAAACTACATCGAGCGCGGCATCGTGCTCGCCACCGGCGACACACTGGCCGCCGACTTGCTGCCGCCTCATGTGCGCGGCCTCGCCCCGATGCGCATGGGCCGCCCACAAGCCACCGACCTGCACAAGATGGCGACCGAACTTGTCTCGACCAGCATCCTGCAAGCCGGCCCCGACGCCGCCGACCTCCACGAGCGCGCCGTCGCACTCGTCGAACGCGAGGTCATTCTGCAAGTCCTCCGCTCCTGCCAAGGCACGCAGACGAAGACTGCCGAACGCCTCGGCATCAACCGCAACACGCTGCACAAGAAGATCAGCGACTACCAGTTGGAATCAGAAGCTCGCTAAGCGGCGACAGCACTGCCTTTCTTCCCTCAACATCAACGGTTAAGAAAAGATGTCAGGAACCAAATAACGCAGAGCACAAGCAGAAAAGGTCACCGAATCTTCAAGCTCGCCAGGGCGATCAGGCCCAGCAGGGCGGCGATGATCCAGAAGCGAACCACGACTTTCATCTCGTGGTGACCAGCGAAGAGGTAGTGGTTGTGGAGCGGGCTGCATCGCAGCATTCGCTGACCGGTCAGTTTGAACCAGCCCACTTGAGCGATGACGCTCAGCGTTTCGACCACGAACACGCCGCCGACGATGACCAGCAGGAACTCTTGTTTGGTCACGAGCGCTGCCAGGCCCAGCAACGCGCCGATCGGTAGCGAGCCGGTGTCCCCCAGAAAGACTTGAGCCGGATGGCAGTTGAACCACAGAAATCCGAGCATCGCGCCGACCAACGCTCCGATCACGATCGCCAGTTCACCTGCGCCGGGGATGTACGGGATGCTGAGATATTCAGACAGCGTCTTGTGTCCGGCGAGATAGACCAGCACGGTGAAGGCCGAGCCTGAGAAAATCGTGCAACCGCTGGCGAGACCATCCAAGCCATCGGTCAGGTTCACTCCGTTCGAGCTGCCGGCCAGCACCAGAATTCCCCAGAGGATCCATAGCGTTCCGAGTGACACGCCGACATTGCCAATCGGCCAGATAACTTCCGACTGCTGCGGAAGGCCTTTCTGCTGGCAGTACAAGACGAACGCGATGCACAGCGACAGCGCGATCTGATAGGCCATCTTGGTGCCGGCCTTCAACCCGTTTCGTGACGTTCGCAGTTTGATCCAGTCGTCGGCGGCACCCAACGCTCCGAAGCTGATCGTCGTGACCAAGCCGAGCATCACATAAACATTCGACAGGTCGCCCCACATCAGTGTGGCGAGCGCGACGGCTCCCATGACGAACAGACCGCCCATCGTCGGCGTGTTGCTCTTCGCGGCATGTAGTTCGTTGAGCTCCTCCGAGTCGCTGCCGATCCGCTCGCGGAACCGGCGCTGCAACCACCGAATTGCCAGCGGGCCGAAGAGCATGCACAGCAGAAACGAAGTCCCTCCCGCAAGGGCCGTGCGTGCTGTCAGGAACACGCGCGAGTCACCGGAGAAGAGCTGCTCGAAACGTTCGAGCCACGGAGCAAAATGTTGGAGCCAGACAAACATGGGGAGGGATTAGAGGTTGGGGATTAGGGGAGCTGGAGGATTGAGACCGAAGTCTGAGGCACTTCTAGTCCCTGTCCGAATAGCACTTCCTGGGTTGTCAGTCAAAGCGTTGTGATTGATCTCAACAAGATCGTCCTCACCTGCTGAAGTTCGAATGTTTGCGACAGTCCGTTCATTGTGGCAAGGAGGGCGATCGTGAGTGAGCCTCGTCGTGGAGCATTGGCATGTCCGTTCCAGTCCCAACCTTTTGATAACTTGAGGTAACAACGCAGCGCCACGGTCTCAGTTGGCTCAAAGAGATGGCGAATCCCCGATGAGCTGGCGGGAGTTGTCGTGCCGGACGTCCAAGCGTACTCGAGGCAACCCTTGCCAGCGAACGGCTGCGTGTCGGTGATCGCGAACTTGTCGCCGTCGTACCAGTTCCGCTGGAGCAATCGGGAATCGTCAAAACTCTCGTGAAACAAAACCACCGTCGGCTTCTCGATCAGGTCCGCGGCTACGGAGTCCGCTTGAAGGATCACACCACGGAACAGACACAATGCCGCTCGCAAACTGGTGATCAAGACGCTCATGGCCGTTCCCGAGTCGATCGCACAATGTGTTGGCAGCTACGACATTTCTTTCGGTCGCCACAGTCCTTGCCGCGCGCCGCGCGTGTCAGTCGAGAGGTCGAGCCATGCCTCAATGGGCAATTCGACATGAGCCAACGCGGCCGTGGGAAATGTCTCGACGTGCCCAATGAGACGATCAAGCCAATCCTCCAATCCAGGATTGTGGCCCACGACGAGCACTCGACTGAACTGATTCGGGATTCGCGAGACGATCGCGACGAACGCCGAAGGATCGGCATGATACAGCACCGGTACAACCTCGACCTCGCCGTCGAATTTTGCTTCTGTGGCGGCGAGCTCTGCGGTGGCCGCCGCACGCGCTGCGGAGGAAGTCAGGATGTGATCCGGGACCAGGTTCAATTCTCGAATCAATCTGCCCATACGTTTGGCCGCCTCGCGGCCGCGCTTCTTCAACGGACGGTCGTGGTCGGCGAGACTCGTGTCCGTCCAACTGGATTTGCCGTGTCTCAGGAGCAACAGCGTTTTCATTGGCCACCATTTGCGGCACGATGCGGCGCGAAGATCGTGCGGCGCGAGTTCTCGGCAAGCCGACCGATCTCACAAGTCTCGCGGAACAGGACTTCTTGCGAGCGGTGCGGAGGGTTCTTGCCCTGTTTGACGCGGGAGTAGCTGCCGTCGGAGTGCAGCCGTCGGGCTTTGACGTTGTCGTCGAAGTACGCTTCGAGCACCGATATCAGCCGGGTGCGCAACGCTCGGTCTTCGATCGGCACGAGCAGTTCGACGCGGCGGTCGAGGTTGCGCGGCATCCAATCGGCAGAGGAAATGAAAACTCGCTCGTCCCCACCGTGATAGAAAAACATGACGCGGGTATGTTCGAGGAATCGGTCCACGATGCTGACGACCGAGATATTCTCGCTCAACCCTTTGACCCCCGGACGCAGGCAACAGATGCCGCGAATGTTCAACTTGATCTTCACGCCCGCCTGCGAAGCCTCGTACAGCGCGTCGATGATCTTCGAGTCCACCAGCGAGTTCAACTTGGCGAGGATGACCGCTTTCTGGCCGTGTTTTTTGCGCTGTGTCTCGGCCTCGATCATTTCCAGAAGCCGCGGCCGCAGACCCAGCGGAGCCATCTCGATCCGACGGAATTTCATCGGCTGCGAGTAGCCGGTGATCGCGTTGAAGAAGCTGGTCGCATCGGCTCCGAGTTCTTCATTGCTGGTCATGAAGCTGACGTCGCTGTAAAGCCGAGCGGTCGATTCGTTGTAGTTGCCGGTCCCGAAATGGACGTAGCGGACGATCCCTTGCGGCTCGCGGCGGACGATGACCAGACACTTGGCGTGCGTCTTCAGTCCTTTGACTCCGTAGATGACTTGAGCACCCGCGAGTTCCAGACTCTTCGCCCATTCGATGTTGCGAGCTTCATCGAAGCGGGCCTTCAGCTCGACGATGACCGTGACGTACTTGCCCTTCTCGGCGGCCCGCTGCAGCGCCGCCACAATCGGGCTGGTGCGGCTGGTGCGATACAGGACTTGCTTGATCGCCAGCACATGCGGATCATCGGCCGCCTCTTCGAGCAGCCGCAACACCGGCTCAAAACTTTCATACGGATGCACCAGCATCAGGTCTTGCCGCTGCAAGACTTGAAACATGCTGCTCCCCAGATCAACGCTCGGCGACGGCTGCGGCAGCCACGATTCGTAGCGCAGATGATCGAAGCCCGATCGCTCGGAAAGCTGCATGAACGCGGACAGGTCCAGCGGTCCCGGCACGACAGAGACTGATTCGTTCTGAACCTTCAAAGCGTCTTTCAGAAACGCCAGCAGTTGCGGCGTCACGGTGTCGGAAATTTCCAACCGCACGCACGCTCCGGTGCGGCGAGTTTCCAGCACTTCTTCCATTTCAGCCAGCAAATCGAAGGCGAGGTCTTCGCGGATGCTCAAATCGGCATTGCGAGTGACCCGGAACGGCACGCACTCGCGCACCGACTCGCCGGGGAAGAACTTCGCAGCGTGCAATGCCACGACGTCCTCAACCAGCATGAACTCATAGCCGCTCTCGGCCGGCAACGAGACAAATCGCGAAGTCATTTTCCCGAATGGGACAACCGCGAAACGGGGACGCTGCTTGTCATCGTCCTTCGCCGGATCAAGCCGCACGCAAACGTTGAGCGACTGCGTGGTCAGCAACGGAAAGTCGTCTGATGACGTGACAGCGATCGGCGTCAGGATGCTCGACAGTTCATCCTCGAACAGTTGCTCGACCAGTTTGGATTGTCGCGGCGTCAGGTCTACGGCTCGGCGGCGGCGAATGCCCGCTTCGGTCAACTTCGGTTCGAGGTCTTGCAGAAAGCAGGTGTATTGCTCGGCCGTCATGTGATGCGTGCGTGTGCCGATCGCCTGAAGCTGTTGTTCCGGAGTCAGCCCGGCCGGATCGAGCGACGTGCTTCCTTGAGCTAGCAGCATCTGCAAACTGCCGACCCGAACCATAAAAAACTCGTCCAGGTTCGACGCGGTGATCGCCAGAAATTTCAGCCGTTCGAGCAGCGGCACGCCGGCATCCAGAGCCTCCGCCAGTACACGCTGATTAAACTCCAGCCAGCTCAATTCGCGGTTGAGATATTTGCTGTTCGTCGAAGTGTCTGTCATGGTGCCGTAAAGTAGCGAACGAGTGTGAAGAGCCAAAGCCTCGCTACAATCCCGCCTGATGCACGGCCGGAAGCCGATCGCCGTGATCTCCCTTTTCCGCAAGGATTGTTCAACGTGCTGACTGATACTTCTTCCGACTCCGATCTCGCCGCTGTGCAGAAGTTGGCTGATAGCTACCAGCGCGTCACGCGTGAGTTGTCGAAAGTTATCGTCGGGCAACATCGCGTGATCGAAGAGTTGCTGATCGCGATGCTGGGGGGCGGACATTGTCTGCTGGTGGGCGTTCCCGGCCTCGCGAAGACGCTGATGGTGCGGACGCTCGCCGACACGCTCAGCCTGTCGTTCAATCGCATCCAGTTCACTCCGGACTTGATGCCCGCCGACATCACCGGCACCGAGGTCATTCAAGAAGACAAGCTGTCGGGGACTCGCGAGCTGCGATTTCTGCCGGGGCCGGTCTTCGCGAACGTGCTGCTCGCCGACGAGATCAATCGCACGCCGCCGAAGACGCAAGCCGCGCTGCTCGAAGCGATGCAGGAGCGACAAGTCACCGTCGGCGGCAAACGGCATCCGCTGCCGTCGCCGTTCTTCGTGCTCGCCACGCAGAATCCCATCGAGCAGGAAGGAACATATCCGCTGCCCGAAGCACAGCTCGATCGTTTCATGCTGCAAGTCAAAGTGGACTATCCGACCGAGGACGAAGAATTCCACATCGTCCGCAGCACGACCGGCGGCGTGCATGCCGTGATCGAAAAGGTGCTCGGCCAGGAAGACTTGTTGCAACTGCAACAGATCGTGACCCGCATTCCGGTGGCCGATCATGTCATTCGCTATGCCTTGCAACTCACGCGACTGACTCGGCGCGGCGACGCTGAAGCGAGCGACGCCCCCGAATTTGTGCGAGACTTCATCACTTGGGGCGCTGGACCGCGAGCGAGTCAGTGTTTGATTCTCGGTGCGAAAGCTCGCGCGGTCTTGCGCGGGCAGACTCATGCGTCGCTGGATGACGTACAGGCGGTCGCGGCTCCGGTGCTGCGGCATCGACTGGTTTTGAACTTTCATGCCGAAGCCGAAGGGCTGACGGCCGACGCGCTGGTGCGGCGGCTGATCGAGCACGTTCCTGCTGACCCGGCGAAGTGGAATGGTCGTGGCTCAACATCTGCCGTATTTCGATCCGCGAACGCTCAGCAAGCTTGAAGGGCTGACACTGCGTGCTCGCGGCACCGTCGAAGGGACGGTTACCGGAGCACATCGCAGCCCCTTTCACGGCTTCGCCGCCGAATTCGCCGAGCACCGTGAGTACGCTCCCGGCGATGACCTGCGATACGTCGACTGGAAAGTCTACGGCCGCAGCGATCGCGTCTTCGTCAAACAGTTCGAGGAAGAAACCAACTTCGCGTGTCACGTCCTGCTCGACGCCAGCGATTCGATGTCGTTCCGTTCGGAGTCCGCACCGCTGTCGAAGCTCGAATTTGCGAAGCACGTCGCCGCCGCGATCAGTTATGTCGTCGTCAAACAGCAAGACGCGATCGGCCTGATCACCTTCGATCGCGAGATCGAGCAAGCCGTCCGCCCCGGCAGCCAGCCAGCGCACTGGAAACAGATTTCGCACGTCCTCGAAACGACAACCGCCCGGCCGAAAGCTAATGACCGAGAGCCGAAAGCCGTCGATCCAATTCCGGAAGTTCTCCCGCTCGATATTGCCGAACGCCTCGCCCAGCGCGGTGTCGTGATCATGCTCAGCGATCTCTTCGCAAACCCCGATTCGCTGATGCTCGGATTGAAGCGGTTGAGACATCGCAAGCACGACGTGCGTGTGTGGCAGATCGTCGATCCCGCCGAAGAGGATTTCCCGTTTGACGACCCGACGCTGTTCCACGGCCTGGAAGGCTGGGCGGATCTCCCAGTCGAACCGCGACTACTGCGTGCCGCTTATCAGCGAGAGTTCCTCGCTCATCGTGAGTCGCTGCGCCGTCAATGCCGCGACCTGAGCATCGACTTCTGCGTGCTGCACACCGACATGGCGATCGAACTCGCCGTCAAGAAATGTTTGTTTGCCTCCCCACCGTAGCCCGACCCCTTGTGGGTCGGTCGATTCCTGTTCGGATCGAATTCTCCAGGCCACAAGGGCCTGGGCGACAGGGATTGAGAATTGCAATCAACGTTTCGCCAACGCCAGTGCCGTGTGTCCGATGCCTTGAGCCATGACATCGGCGGGAGACCCTTCGGCCACGATCTGTCCGCCGCGCGAGCCGCCATCGGGTCCGAGGTCGATCAACCAGTCAGCGCACGCGATGACCTCCAGATGATGCTCGATGACGACGACGGTGTGTCCGGCGCTGACCAACCGCCGTAGCAAACTCAGCAGCCGTTCCACGTCAGCCGGATGCAGGCCGGTCGTCGGCTCGTCGAGTACGAACAACGTCGTCGCCGAACTCTCGCGACTCAACTCGGTCGCGAGTTTCACGCGTTGAGCTTCGCCTCCCGACAGCGTCGTTGCCGACTGACCGAGCCGCAAATATCCCAGCCCAACTTCGCGAAACGTTTTGAGCACCGCTGCGACTCGCGGGATGTTCGCGAACAACTCCGCGGCTTCGTTGATGCGCAACCGCAGCACGTCCGCCGCAGTCCGTCCGTGAAACCGAACCTGCAACGTCGCCGAGTTGAATCGCTCACCGCGACACGTCGGACAAGTCACGAACACATCGGGCAGCAACTGCAATCGCACCCGCTGCACACCTCGGCCACGACACGCCTCGCAACGGCCGGACGGCGAATTGAATTTGAACCGGCTCGCACGAAACCCTCGCAGTTTGGCTTCTCGCGTCTGAGCGAACAGTTTGCAGACATCGTCCCACAAACCGGAGTACGTCGCCGGATTCGACGTCGGCGTCCGGCCCAGCGGCGACTGCGTCACCTCGACCAGCTGCGTGATGGTGCCGAAGTCCTCACCAGCACGAAGCGTCAGCGAGTGGTTCTCGCGCTGCTCCAATGGCAACCCCTCGCTGACGCGTCGGGCTAGTCCACCGCGCACCTGCGGCACCAGCGCGTGATGTACGAGCGACGTCTTGCCCGATCCACTGACTCCCGTAATTGCCGTCAACGCTTGCAGCGGAATCCGCACCGAGACATCGCGCAGGTTGTGAACCGAGACATTCGCCAGCGTCAGCCAGGCATCCGCGTTTCGGCGAGCGGAGGAGGTCAGTCCTCCGAGTCTCTGCCGAGGTGCCGCCGAAGCACTCGGAGGACTGACCTCCTCCGCTCGCCTGATGTCCGCGAGGAACCGCCCCGTCACTGACTGCGGGTTGCCCGCCACGTCGCCGGGAGAACCGCACGCGATCACGCGGCCGCCATCCACACCGGCTCCGGGACCGAGATCAATCAAGTGATCCGCATTCCGCATGACATCCGGATCGTGTTCGACCACCAGCACGGTGTTGCCTTGATCTCGCAGTACGTGCAGCGTCTCGATCATGGCCGCCGTGTCTTTCGGATGCAGCCCAACCGTCGGCTCATCGAGCACATAGCAGGCTCCGACCAATCCCGATCCCAAGCACGCGGCAAGTCGCGCTCGCTGAAACTCTCCGCCGGAAAGCGTTCGTGTCGGACGATCCAACGTCAGATAGTCTGCACCAACTCGAATCAAGAAATCGAGACGCCCGCGAATCGCCGGCAGCGTCCGTTCGAGCACGCGAATGTCCGGGTCATCGGCAGTCTGCCACGCGACGATGATGTCTGCCGCGGCGCTCACGGTTTTGCCGAGCAACTCCGGCAGAGTGATTCCTCGAAACCGAACGCCGCGTGCGAAGGGATTCAGCCGCGAACCGCCACAGTCGAGACAGAGTTCTTGCCGCTCGCTTTGTCGCGCCGAGATCGCGTCGTGATCGTTCTCTTCGGGGACGATCACGCCCAAGCCGCGACAGCTCAGGCACGCGCCGTGCGGGCTGTTGAAGCTGAACGTGCGCGGCTCCAGCTCCGCAAAACTGACGCCGCAATCCGCGCACGCGAACCGGCTGCAATAGGCGTGATCCTTCCAGTCGTCGGCCGATTGCTCGCACAGGATAACCGTGCCGTCGCCGTGCTTCAGCGCGAGTTCGACCGACTCGCGCAGCCGAGCCTGCAGGCCAGCCTTCACGACGATGCGATCGACAATCGCCTCGATCGTGTGCGACTTCGTTTTCGCCAGCGTCGGCGGCTGAGACGCTTCGATCCATTCGCCGTCCACGCGAGCACGGACGAAACCGGCTTTCGCAATCGTCTTGAAGACGTCGAGATGCGCACCTCGCTTGCCGCGTACCAGCGGGGCAAGAATCATGACCTTGCGGCCCGCTTCCAGCGCGAGGATTTGTTCGACGATTTCCTGCGGGCTGCGAGCCGACAATGGCCGGCTGCACTTCGGGCAGTGAGCTTCTCCGCATCGGGCAAACAGTAGCCGCAGGTAATCAAGGATCTCGGTCGTCGTCGCCAACGTGCTCCGCAGCGAGCCTGACCCCGCCGACTGCCCGACGCTGATCGTCGGTGGCAGCCCGTCAATGACATCGACATCCGGTCGCTGCCACACGCCGACCCGCGCTCGCGTCTCGGCTGAGAGACTTTCGAGATACCGCCGCTGACTCTCGGCATGAATCACGTCGAATGCCAGCGAACTCTTGCCGCTGCCGCTGACTCCGGTGATGACCGTCAGCCGCTGCCGAGGAATGTCGACATCGACGCTTTGCAGATTATGCACGCGAGCACCGCGCACGCGGATGCACCCGGCAGACAAATTCGGCGTTGGAGCGTCAGCAGACATAGCGAGTCGAATCTGTAGTCGATCCGCGCCGACGGCGATACTCTCTCGCCCCGCTTGTGGCGCACGCGGCTCGCGTGCGACAACTGACAGTCTCGACATTACCAACCACTACGAAGCGCACGCGAGCCGCGTGCGCCACAACACCATGACCGAAGTCGTTCCGCATCCATTCCTGTTCCGCTTCTCGCTCCCCGTGCGGCGCTGCGACTCGCCGACAGGCGAGCCGAAGCGTGGCAAGCGGTTGCTGGACCTCTCGGCGGACTTCGCGTTGCCGGACCTCAGCGAGCTGCGCGGAGTGCGGCCGATTGGCGAAGTCCGGGCGGCCTGGAATGACGAGGGTCTCGGTTTCAGCGTGCTGGTGCGTGGCAAGAAGCATCCACCGGCTGCCGAAGAGCGAACGCCGACGATGCCGGACGGCGTGCAACTCTGGATCGACACCCGCAACACGCAGTCGATCCATCGAGCCAGCCGGTACTGCCATCACTTCTGTTTTGCTCCGACGGGAGCCGGCCGCGATGGCGAGCAGCCATTCGGAGTCCAGTTGCCGATCGCTCAGGCGCGCGAAGCGACGCCGCTCGCCGCGAAGGGCAGCCTGCTGGTCAATGCCGAGATCTTGCCCGACGGTTATCGGCTTGAGACGTGGCTGCGACGCGATCAGCTTCAAGGCTTCGATCCCGCCGCGAACCGCGAAGCCGGGACGCCGATAAAGCTCGGATTCTTCTACGAGATTCGCGACAGCGAACTCGGCGATCAAACGCTGACCGTCGATGCCAGCTTCCCATTCTCGCACGACCCCAGCCTGTGGAGCACATTGGAGCTGACGTGACGTGGGGTAGATTAAAAACCTGCCCCACGTTCACGCGAACAGCGCATCAACGAAGTTATCGGGACTGAAGACTTGCAGGTCGTCGATCCCTTCGCCGACTCCGACGTACTTTACCGGGATGCCCATCTGCTGGCGGATCGCAACGGCGACTCCCCCTTTGGCGGTGCCGTCGAGCTTGGCGAGGATCAGGCCGGTGCATTGTGTCGCATCGGAAAAATTCTTGGCTTGGCTGAGTCCGTTCTGACCGGTGGTCGCATCGAGCACCAGCAGGCTCTCGTGCGGCGCGCCGGGGATCTTCTTGCCGATGACCCGATGAATCTTCGTCAGTTCTTGCATCAGATTTTGCGAGGTTTGCAGCCGGCCGGCGGTGTCGACGATGAGAATGTCTTTGCCAGTGTTGAGCGTGTGCTCGCAGCCGGCGAAGGCGACGCTGGCGGGGTCGGTGCCGCTCGGCTTC
>CAMAWN010000020.1 GCA_945861865.1 Candidatus Kuenenia stuttgartensis
AAATTCCGACGCAGTCAGGAACGGAAATGACCGAATCGGAAGGAAAGACAGTCATTCGGCCGTTGCGTGAAAACGAAAAAGGCCCGGAGTTTCCGGGCCTTTCCACTACATGCCGCATGCTGCGCAAAAAGCCAGTTACCCGACCAGGATTCGAACCTGGACAAACAGAACCAAAATCTGTTGTGCTACCGTTACACTATCGGGTACCGCAAGCGGGGCGGGAGTCTAGTGGAGCGCGCTGGTGCGACTCAAGAGGATCGGCGAGACGTCGGCAAACTCTCGTCACACGAATTGCGTGATGCCGGGCATCGCGGTCTTCGGCAGTTCGACCGGCGTCTTCCAACCGTCTGGGAACGTGGCCGGGACGAGCGACTCCTGCGAGTTGAGCATCATTTCCCAAGTGATCTGCTTACCGGTGTAGGCGGCGGTGCGGCCCATGATGCCCATCAGCGTGCTCTTGGCCATGCGATCGCCGTTGTTGAGCGGCTTGCCGTCGCGGATCGACTTGAAGAACTCGTCGTGCTCGGTCTGGTACATGTTGTTGCCGGGGCCTTTGTATTTCCATTCGGTCTCGCCATTGATGACCGTGCCGCGCGGGCCGAGCTGGCCGCTCCCCTTTGTGCCGAGGACATACAAGTTGTTCTCGTTGTGGCAGCCGGGAGTTTGTCGTTGAGCCAGGAAGCCGCGAGCGTCATTCGCCCAGACGTAATTCACTTCGATGTGATCGAAGATGTTGCCCCCTTCTTGTGGGATCTGTCGGCCGCCGACGGCGGTACAGCTCACGGGCGGATTGTCTTGGAAGACCCACGCTAGCCAATCGACCGTGTGGACGGCTTGTTCGACGAGTCCGTCGCCGGAGAGCCACGTGTAGTTGTACCAGTTGCGGACCATCCACTCTAAATCGCTGAGTCCCTCCGGCCGAGTGTTCGCAGGCGGCATCGGCTTCACCGGGCTGGTCAGGTAGGTGCCGAAGACGGCCTTCACTTCGCCGAGCGTGCCGTTTTGGATTTGCTCGAAGAAGGCTCGCTTGGCGTTGTCGTAGCGCCAGCAGAAGCCCGCGCAGACCGCGAGCTTCTTCTGTTTGCTGACCTCGACCGATTCCATGATCGACCGCACGCCGGGACCGTCGGTTGCCATTGGTTTCTCGGTGAAGATGTGCTTGCCGGCTTCGACCGCGTACTTGAAATGCACCGGACGGAAACCAGGTGGACTGCACAGCAGCGCGACGTCGCACGAGTCGATCACCTTCTTGTAGGCATCCAGGCCGACGAACTGGTGATCTTCATCGACCTTGATTTTGGACTTGAGGGTGTCCATTCCCGACAGGTTCCGCAGGCTGTCGTTGAGCTTCTCGCCGAAGGCATCGCCCATCGCGACCAGTTCGACATTCGGGTCCGCCGACAGCGCTTCGCGAGCCGCTCCCGAACCGCGACCGCCGCAGCCGACGAGGCCGATCTTCAACTTGTCGCTGCCAGCGGCGTAGGCTCGCGGAGCAATCGACGCGATCACGGCCGGAATCGCGACAGCGGCGGCTCCCGCCTTCAGGAAGTCGCGGCGAGACGACGAGGTGGTGGAATCAGCAGTTTGCGGGGCGGAAGTGAGCAGAGTCATCGGGCAGGTCTCCACGAAACGCGGTGAGGTTGTTGCCAGGCGGGTTGAGCCGGGCTGAGATGCTATCAAAGGCGACCAATGACTTTCGAGCCAGCCGGTGTCACGACATCTGAGTTGCCGAACGCCGCTGAGCTTGCCGATAATGTTCTCGCCTGGAATATCAAATTTGAAATCTGATATTTCAAATTCCGAATCGGCGAGGTTCTCATGCTCGACCTGCTGTGTGATCCGCTGCGACTGCGACGAATGATGACTCGCCGAGACTCGCTTCGAGCCGGTTTTCTGGGACTCGGCGGACTGACGCTCACCGAATTGCTCCGCTTGCGAGCCTCGGCTGCAACGAGTGGCCTCGCCGAGAACAAAGACACGGCGGTCATCCTGCTGTTCGTACATGGCGGGCCGAGCCATCTCGAAACGTACGACATGAAGCCGAACGCACCGACGGACATTCGCGGGCCGTTCTCGCCGATCCCGACCATCGTCCCTGGCCTCGATGTCTGCGAACTGCTGCCGAGGCACGCTCAGATTGCCGACAAGTACACGATCATCCGCTCGGTCAGCCACGATCAGGCGAATCACTTCGAGGGACACGCGCGGTTCCTCAGCGGGTACGGCCAGATGAAGACTGGCACCAGTGAATCGCATTACCCGATGGTCGGCCCGGTCGTGAACCGCGTGCTGGAGAACAAGCATCGCGGGATGCCGGCGGCGGTCGCGATCAACGGCGTGTGCGTCAACGGGCCGGATTACAGCCCCGGCATCGCTCAGGGATATTGGAGTTCGCAGTACCGGTTGCCAATCTGCAATTTCTCGCTGCGCGATGCCAGCCTGACGGTCGATTCGCGCAAGCTTGGTGACCGGCTGAGCCTGCAACGCTCGTTCGATTCGCTGCGTCGCGGACTCGATCAAGGTGGCTCGATGGACGCGCTCGACGCCTTCAACCGTCGAGCGATCGACATCCTCACGACCGGCAAGGCTCAGAAGGCGTTCGACATCTCGCAGGAAGACCCGAAGCTGCGCGACAAGTACGGCGACGACTACTTCGGCCGCGAGGTGTTGCTCGCGCGGCGGCTGGTGGAATCGGGAGTCAGCTTCGTTTCGATCCGAGTCCCCGGCAGCGGCCCGAACTCGAAAGCTCACGACTGGGACGACCACGCCGTCAATTGGGACATGCCGACCGCGATGGTGGCTCGTTCGCCGCGCTACGATCACGTCGTGACGACGCTGATCGAAGACCTGTTCGCTCGCGGACTCGACAAGAAAGTGCTTCTGATCGTCACCGGCGAGTTTGGTCGCACTCCGCGTCTCGAATTCAAAGACGGTCGCATCGGCCGTGACCACTACCCCGGAGCCATGTCGATCCTCGTCAGCGGCGGCAACATGCCGATGGGCCAAGTCCTCGGCCAAACCAACCGCTTCGGCGAACACCCCGTCGATCTGCAACACGACCCGCACGACATCCTGGCCACGATCTACAAACACCTCGGCATCGACCACACCCAAGAATTCCTCGACCCGCAAGGCCGCCCGATCCCGCTGACACGCGGGACTCCGATTCGCGAGTTGATCTGAACTTGAGGGCCAAATCATGTCTTTGATTATTCTCGCGGAGGCAACACAGAAGGCCGACGGGCTCGCTGCTGACAAACTCTTTGGCATGATTCTTACTGCCGTGCTCGTCATCTTGCTGATTCCATTTTGCTTTGTGGTGCTGCGAAAGGCATTCAAAATCTCCGAAAAGCAGTTGCAGTTCCAGCAACGACAATGCGTGCATATGGACGCGACCGAACGCCACATGGCCGTTGTTGACCAAACGCTGGCTCAAATCCTTGAGGAACTCAAACGCCGCCCGCTTTCATAAGTCTCACGATGGCCAAACATCATCCGAACAAGGAAGTCAGTGATGCCATCGAGCATGCTTTGTCGTTAGGTTGGCGGTTAGTTCCCGGTTCCGGGCATCGTTACGCCACGCTACTTTGTCCGCAGAACGATCGCAGTGGATGTCGAGTTGGTGTGGCATCGACGCCTCAGAATTCAGGAAACCAAGCGCGGCGCATTCGGCATGACATTGAAAAGTGTCCGCATTGCACCGAAAGCGAATCACGAGGAGACCAGCCATGATTTGGCGATTCACGATTCGGCTCAAAGGCGTCGATGCTCTGAGCGATGATCAGATCGAAGCTCTGTTTGCCGCCGGCTGCACGGACGGTGTCCCAGCGAGTTCGTGCGGCGAGGCCTGGATCGACTTTGATCGCGACGCTCCGACCCTGGAACAGGCCATGCGTTCCGCCCTGCAAGACGTGAAACAAGCGGGATTGATCGTTGCGCGTGTGGAAGTCGAAGAAGAAGCATTCGCGGGAATCTGAATGACTCCAGAGACTCGGCGCTTCCACAGCACATTTCTTTTGCCGCGAGAAAAAGTGACACATGTCGTCGAAGCCTGTCAGCAACGAAACATTGCTTCAACAATTGCGCTGGCGGTACGCCGTCAAGAAGTTTGATCCTGCTCAGAAGGTCTCGGTCGAGGACTGGCAGACGCTGGAGCAGGCGTTGGTGCTGACGCCGTCCTCGTTTGGGTTGCAACCGTGGCGGTTCGTGGTCATCACCGATCAAGCGACGAAGGACCAACTGGTGCCGATCTCGTGGGGGCAGCGACAGGTCGCCGAGGCTTCGCATGTCGTGGTCTTTGCGGTGCGCAAGCCGTTGACCGAGTCCGATGTGGACCGGCATCTCGTGCGGACCGCCGAGGTTCGCAGTGCCCCGGTCGAGTCGTTGGCCGGCTTCAAGAAGCTGCTGATGAAGTCGCTGGTCCCGCCGCCGGAGGGATTCGACATCCATCATTGGGCCGGGTTGCAAGCCTACATCGCTCTGGGAAATTTCATGACGTCGGCGGCGATGCTGGGCATTGATACCTGTCCGATGGAAGGGATCGTCCCAGAGAAGTACGACGAATTGCTCGGTCTGCCGAGCGAGGGTTACGGGACAGTGGTCGTCTGTGTGGCTGGCCATCGAGCGGCCGACGACAAGTACGCGGTTCTCCCCAAGGTCCGCTTTACCGCCGAGGATGTCGTGCGCCGAATCGATCCTCGCTGATCGACAAGAGGATTGACGGCCGTGTGAAGATTTGCCGCGAAATCCGCTCGGCGGGACTGCGCTTTGGGCTTTTTGCCAACTGGTCGAGCGTGACGCAGTTCCCGTCATTCTGCGATTACTGCCGCTCCGATTTGAGGAGGACGTGCCGCTCGGCATGAATTACGAAGGCAGGCAGTCCGGCCACTGGCCGGCTCGCGGGGGACTTGTCCAATGACTTCATCGCCGCTTCCGGCGGATACGGCCCCTGCAACCTCGGACAACGGCTCCGTGAGTTCCGGTTTGTCAATTATGCGATTGTTGCCGCTGGCGGCAGTCGCGTTGCTGTCGGGATTGGGAGCCACAGTCTGGATGGCTCGCGCCGGAGAGGTCCGCCTGATCGGATTTCTCCGCGCCGAACAATCGGTCGTGTACGCGCCGCATTATGGTCGCATTGAATCCGTGCAAGCTCGGTCGGGTGAGGCGGTCAAGCCACGACAAGCGCTGATCCACTTGACCGATGAGTCGCTCGACCACGAGATCTCTGCGAAGTCGCGCGAAGTCGCGTCGCTGCAAGCGGCACTCGAACAGTGCCGAGCCAAGGCCGAAGTGCAGATGAGTCTGCAACGCAGAAGTGTGGACGAGAAATTGCTTCGCACGCGTTTGGAGTCGGCCAAGTTCCTGCGAGAACATTACGCCGCGAATTTCGAACACGTCTCGCTACGGAACATTGCCAAAGGGTCGAGCACCACTCGCTGGCTCGCGGCGACGCCGGATTTTCTCAGCCAACCCGAACGAATTTTTGACACAATTCCCGAGCCGGTCGTCACTCCGGACGCGATGCGATTCAGTGCGGTCATGCGGCAAGAATTGGCTCGCAATTTGGCCGAGGTCAACAAAGTTCAGTCCGAATTGTGTGACCAACACATTGCCAAACTCGAGACGCTGCGAGAGAGCTTGCCAGAGATGATCCGCAAAGCGGCCGGCGTCGATGTCGCAGAAGCGAAGTTGGCACAAGCGAATGAACAGCTCGAATCTCTGAATCAGCAAAAGGCGGCGATGTCAGTCGCTTCGCCAGGGCATGGCATCGTCGGAGTGTACTCGAAGCACGTTGCCGATCCGGTGGGAGTCGGTGAGGCTCTGGTCACGATTCATGACCGCGAGCGGCCGTTCGTCGAAGTGGATGTTCCGTCGCGCGAAGTCATCAAGTTGCAAGTCGGCCAAACACTGCAACTGGATTTTGCCGGCGAGGATCGTACTGGCCGCGTGGAATTCATTTGCCCGCAAGCTCACAATCGCAACGGCGAAACCGATTCGTGGATCACGGTTCGCGTCCGTCCCGCCGGCAAGTTGTGGCCGGAAGTCGCCATCGGCTCAGCCGTGGCCGTGCGGATGAAATAGTCTGCGCTACAATCGTTCCACGACAGCAACTTCGTCGATCGAGATGGCATCAGACAGTTCGTGCCGCCCGCTGTCCGGTGAGGTCTCGCAAAGCAACCGCAGCTTGCCGTGGCGACTTTCCCGATTGTCGGGATAGCCCACCCAGGTTCGTCCATCGCGAGCGGTCACTCGCACGAGATGCGTTTCTTCAATGCCTGGCAAGCCCTCGCAGACGAGCAATGGGAAACGACTCCAGGCCCAAGCCCACAATGTTCCCTGCGGATCGACTTGCCCTGCGAGGTTCGTCCAATCCTGTTCCGCCTGGAACAACTCTTTCCACGGCGCCGCGAAACACCACGGCTTGAGAACGTCTTGCAGCCATTGCTGTCGAGAGCTGACCAGTTCTGCAAACGTCGGTGCCATCATTCCTCATCGGTGGTGAATGCGTCGCAACGAAGAAGCCCGGCTTCTCGGAAGAAGCCGGGCTTGTCGTCGTCGAGACAAATCGCGAATTACTTCCGAACCAGCTTGTGTCGGAGCGGCAACCACGCACCGTTCTCCTGGCTGCTGGCGACGCATTGCTGAATGAAATACATCCCTTCGACACCGTCGTTCACGTTCGGATAGATCGTGTTGACCTTCTCCCAGGTGCCGCCGGTCGCGCGAGCGGCCATCGCGTCATACGCCGAGCGGTAAATGTTGGCGAATGCCTCGAAGAACGCTTCGGGATGGCCTGAGGGCAACCGGCATGCGGCCTTCCCCGCATCGTTCATGTACGGCGCGTTCGGGTCGCGGGTGTAGATCGCGTGTGGCTGGCCGTTGCGTCGCAAGGTGAGCACATTCGGCTCTTCTTGCCGCCACTGAATCGCCCCCTTCGTGCCGTCGATTTCGATGAACAGGTCGTTCTCGCGGCCGTGAGAAATCTGACTCGCCGTGACGGTGCCGAGTCCTCCGTTCTCGAAGCGAACGACGGCATGGCCGTAGTCGTCGAGCTTCCGGCCCGGTTCGAAAACTTTCAAATTGCACGAGACGGACTCCGGCAACAGGCCAGTCATGTAGCGGCCAAGATTGTAGGCGTGCGTCGCGATGTCGCCGAAGCAACCCGCCGCTCCGGACTTGCCGGGATCTGTTCGCCACGCCGCTTGCTTTTGGTCGCTCGCTTCCAGTCGCGTGCGGAGCCAGCCTTGGATGTAGCACGAGCGAACGGCCTGAATCTCGCCCAGTTCGCCGGCGAGAATCATCTGTCGAGCCATCCGCACGAGCGGGTAGCCGGTGTAGTTGTGCGAGACGGCGAAGACGGCTCCGGACTTCGCGACGATGTCGGCGAGTTGTTCGGCCTGAGCGAGATCGAACGTCATCGGCTTGTCGCAGATGACATTGAAACCTCCTTCGAGCGCGGTCTTGGCGATCGGGAAGTGCGTGTGATTCGGAGTCGCAATGGTGACGAAGTCGATCCGCTTGTCGGCGGGCAACTTGGATTCCTTGTCGACCAACTCCTCGATTGAGCCGTATGCGCGGTCGGGCTTGATGTCGTAGGCCGGAGCGGACGCTTTGGCCTTCTCCGCATTCGACGACAGTGCGCCGGCGACGAGTTCGGCGCGGTTGTCGAGGATCGCGGCGGTCGCGTGGACTCGGCCGATGAACGCGCCTTGGCCGCCGCCGACCAGAGCCATCCGAAGTTTGCGATTGAGAGCGCCGTTTGTGGTTTCCATGTTGCCAATCTCCTGCGGAATTTCAGCGGGTCGAAGAATCGGCGGTCGATCGCCCGCCGGAATGCGCGGCGGAATTACACGCCTGCTGCCCGCAAAAATCAACGCGGTCAGGGGGCAATCTGTCCTGCGAGTTACGCCGCGTGCGGGACCGAACCGGCGGACTCCATCGCGATCACTTCGTCGATGATCGACAGGTAGTCCTGCGCGCCGGCGGATTTCGGCTCGTAGTCAAAGATCGATTGGCCGAAGCTCGGCGCTTCCGCGAGCTTGATGTTGCGGCGGACTTTCGTCTGAAAGATGCGCGCGTTCGCCCACGGAGCGTTCGAGTCGCTGGCTCGCAAAAAGTTCGTCAGATCGGCGATCACGTCGCTGGCCAGTCGTGTGCCGGTCTCGAACAGACAGATCACGACGCCGCTGACTTTGAGTGCTCGATTCAGCCGCCGGGTCACGCGAGCGGTCGTCTCCAGCAACTTCGACAATCCTTGCAACGCAAAAAAGTGCGGCTGCAACGGAATGAAAACTTCCTTGACCGCCGTCAGCGCGTTGATGGTCAACACTCCAAGCGACGGTGGGCAATCAATGACGATGTAATCCAGTGGCTGCGACTTCGCGAACTGCTGCAAGGCGTCTCGCAGGATCAGCTCGCGATCGGAGACGTTGGCGAGTTCCATCTCGATCGCGGCCAGTTCAATGTTGGCGGGGACGACCCACAAGTTCGGGGCCACCAGGTGTCGGACGTCGGCCAGAGTCTTTTCGCCCGCGAAGACCTGATAGATCGTCGGCATCGAACCGGAGGCCTCGACCCCCAAGTGCATCGAGGCGTGACCTTGCGGATCGAGATCAACGAGGCACACCTTGCGTCCACGAGCCGCCAGTCCCGCCGCCAAATTGACGCTGGTGGTCGTCTTGCCGACGCCCCCTTTTTGATTCATCACGGCGATGGTCCGCATGAGATTCCCTTCTCCAATCGGAGGACGGCGTCTCCTTTGCGAAACTCATTTTCGCGGACGGTGAGCCGAGTCCGATTCTTCGTTTTGGAGGGTAGTCCAATCGCGACAAACGCCGGAAGACGAGTTCGCGGCGGTACGGGCTGGCCTAGTCGCTGACAAAGAGGCTCGATAGATTGCGACCGACTCGAAACGGCCGCTGTGAGCAGCGTGCTCAACTCCATTTTCGCTTGGCCCTTGCTCTTCTGGAGACATGTCTCGTGGAACCTCTCGCACCTCAGCCGTTGATGGCCTCGTCTTCTCGTCATCGTGTCCCCGGTTGGCTCTGGCTGACCGCCGGAATTGTCGTGGGGCTGACGATCGCGGCGTTGTGGCCGCATCGCTCGTTGACCGCCTCGACTTCGGACCGCAACGAAAAATTCGGCATGTGTACCGTCTATGTTTCCGAGAATTTGGAAGCCGTCTTTGTGCTCGATTTTTTGACGGGCCGATTGACGGGAGCTTGTTTGGGCAAGCAAGGAAACGGATTCGTCCAGTTTTTCGCGGCCGACGTGGGGGCTGACTTGCAAGTCAAAGGAGCCAAGCCGGCGTACGCGATGACTCCGGGGCTGGCCCAGATTCGTGCCAAGCCGGGAGTCCAACCGGCGGCGAGCGTGATCTACGTGGCCGAGATGTCCACCGGAAAGGTCGGCTGCTACGCGATCCCGTTTAATCTGCCCAACGTGAAGAATCCGACGCCGGCCAAGCTCGCGCCGCTGGACGTCTACACGTTTCGTGAAGCGGCTCCGGTGGAGTAGTTTGATCGACGCGTCAGATCACGCGGACGGAAAAAGCGGATCGAGCACAGCGCGGACTTCGTCGGCGTAAAAGCTCTTGTCGATGATCGCGGATGCTCCGACGCGACGCAGAGCTTGCCGCTTGGCTGGTGCCGCTTCCGTTGTGACCAGCAGAACCGGCGTGTCGGCGAAATTTGGAGTTTGCCGAAGATGTTCGATCAGCTCTTGGCCATCGACCCCAGACAGATTCAGGCCGGTGACAATCAGATCGAATGATTGCGTGGCCAATGCGTTCATCGCTTTCGTGCCATCCGAAAAGTCCAAGACCTTGGTGAAGCCGAGGTTCGTTAGTGTGTTGCGGATATGGACTCGCGCTGTGAGGCTGGAGTCAGCGACGAGCACCGTCAGTGAACCGCGCTCTCGCGCGGCGGACACGGGACTCGGACGAGCGGGCGTGGCCGCCTCGACGATGCCGGGTACCGGTTTGGCCGAGGAGGGTGGACGTGGCGACGAGATCAAGTCGGACATCCGCATCTGCTTGAGTTCGTCGGCGACTTCGGCATCGGACAAGGTCAGTCCGCTGCGTTCGAAAGCGCGGACGACCACCGACATCGTGGTGAACCGGTCGTTCGGCAACTTGGCGATCATCCGGTTGTAAATGTCGTCCAATTCGAAGGGCATGTCCGTGTGCAGTTGCAGCAGCGATGGGATCGGCTCCTGCTTGTGCATGAGCAGCGTTTCCATTGGTGTCTCGCCTCCGTAGGGTGGCCGGGCCATCACCAAAAAAAACAGCGTGCAGCCCAGGCTGTAGATGTCGGCCCGATGATCGACTTGCGACAGATTGAAAGCTTGCTCCGGCGGCATGAAATCAACCGTCCCTAAGATGCCATCCGCCTTGGTGAGCGTCGATTCTTCACTGTCCGACTCACCGAAAAGATCTGTGGTGCAGACCAGACCCAGGTCCGTAATTTTGAGCGAACCCGCCGAATCCAGCAGCAGATTCGCCGGCTTGATATCGCGATGAATAATGCCTTGTGCGTGCGCGTGCTCCAAACCGCGAGCCGCTTGCAGGATCAGCGTCGCGGCCAGCCTCGGCGACAACGCACCGCGCAGTCTCACGAGCCGGTCGAGGTCCGCTCCATCGATGAACTCCATCACGAGGTAATTTCCCGCCTCACAGACATCGGCATCGTGAGCAGTCACAATGTTGGGATGCGACAGACGCGCCGCGGTCTCGACCTCGCGTTGGAAGCGTTGCACGAAGGACTGGTTGTCGCCGAGGCTCGCGGCCAGCACTTTGACCGCGACGATCCGCTTCATGCGGCGATGCCGAGCTTTGTAGACCGTCCCCATGCCGCCGCTGCCCAGCTTGTCGAGGATGTCGTAGTTGCCGATTTGCAAATCGCTCAACCGCCCGTCACAAACTGCTCGTGCTTGAAACGGAGTCATCCAGCCTTGCGTCGCCAGCGACTGTGCCGCCCACGACGCGTCAAACTTGCTGCTTTGAGCGTCGATCCATTTCAACGATTGAGCCAGTTCCTCTCCCATCAGCAACGAACTCGCTTCGAGCCGCTCACGCAGCGTCTCGCGAAGCAATAGATCGTACGAATGAGAATCACCAGTCATGGAGATGTGGCCATCGATCAGACAACGGAGAGTTCAACTCATAAGTCCTTCGGTTCCAGTGCTGCGATGTACGGCAGGTGCCGGTAGTCGTCGTTGTAGTCCAACCCGTAGCCCACGACGAAACGATCTGGGATTTGAAAGCAGTGGTAGTCGGGCTGAATCGCCACCTTCGCCTTGCCAGTCTTCCACAGTAGCACCGCCGAGCGAACGCTGCGCGGCGAACTGCGGCGGATCATCTCCAGCAGCGTTGCCATCGTGTGACCGGTGTCGAAAATGTCGTCCACCAGCAACACCGAGCGGTCGCGAATGTCCGGTACCAGAGAATCATTGATCCGCAGTTCGAGCGGCTGCGTCGTCGCGCCGCGATAGCTGGAGGCTTGAATCAATCCGACCCGCAACGGCAAGTCGATGGTGCGGATCAGGTCCGCCAGGAAGACGATGCTCCCCGTGAGCACTCCCAAAACCGTCAGCGGCTGGTCCCGATACTCGGTGGCAATTTGATGCCCCAAGGTCGCGACAACTTTTTGAATTTCGCTCGCTTCAATCAATGTCTGCATGGTTCGTCCCGTGTGTGGCGGGGGATTTGAAGTGTCGTGGGGCAGGTTTTCAACCTGTCCGGACACGAACGACTGGCCAAATTGAGCGGGCAGTTTGAAAACCTGCCCCACGAATCAGCGGCGAGTTTCATCCGGCAGGCTCGACAAGATCGGGCCGTCGAGCGTTTCGCCCGTCGGACGCAGTTCTTCGATTTGCACGCCGACCGCATCCCCGGTGACCTCGATGTGCGGCACTCGCCACAGGAAGATCAGCCCGATTGCCCGCCACGTCGACGAGACCACGAACAAGCTGTGATAGGCCCACGGAGCCTCGTGAGCCAAATGCAGAATGACTCCGCCGACCAATGCTCCGGCGGCCAGCGCGGCGCTGTTGAGCAGATTGAACAGCGTCAACACTCCGACTCGTTCGTCCGCCGGGATCGACTCAAAGAACAACAGGAAGAACGCCAACTCGTAGGCCGCCCAGCAGACGCCGGCAGTGACTTGAGTCAGGCACAGCCAAGCGTAGTTGTCCGAAATGCTCCACATCCCGGACAGCGGCACGATGCCGATACCACCCAGCGTCAGCAATCGCCGCGCTCCCCAGCGTTTCGCAAACCGACCACACAGCGGCAATGCCATGATCTTAAAGACGAACGAGAACGCGATCAGCACCGCGTAATCGACGTACGAGAACTGCAACTTCTCCCGCATGTACGGTGCGAAGTAGGGCCCAGTGATCCACACTCCGAATTGCACCACGATGATGTAGAACAGCAAGCGTCCTCCGGCACTGTGTCGGTACGATCGCAGTTGTTCGAGCACCGGCACGCGGCGATGATCCAGCGGAAGCGGCTTCGGCTCGTGCTGCGCCGCCAGAAAAAACGCGGACATCACTCGGCACACACACGCGATCGCGAACAGCACTCCGTACACCGTCAGCACACAGCCCTGCTCCTTGCCGTATTCCAGAGCGAAGCCTCCGCCCAGAAATCCGGCCAAGACGGTGAGTTGTTGCAAGCGCGTCCGCTTGGCGAAGAAGTGTGCTCGAATCGAACGGGGCACGAGCGTGCCGATCCAGACATTCCAAGCCGGCCCAGTCCCCAGACCTCCGGCCCAAAACACCGAAGCCACCACCAGCGCCGCCCACGGCGGGATGTAGCCGATGACCGCCGCTCCGATCAGGGGGACGAAGCTGGCCGCTTGCAACATCGAGCAAAACACGACCCAGCGTTTGTGTGACTTCAACAGGCCGACCGCCCACGGCGAGACCATCTGCAACAAACCACCCAGCAAAACTGGCACGCTGACCACCAGTCCCGCCATCACGCCGCTCAGCCCGACCGTCAGGACGAACAGCGGCAAGTAGGTCTCGCCCAGGCCGACCATCACGCCGAACGCGGCGGCGTCCGCCTGGCTGACTTGCAAGTTGTGAGTCAGTTGTCGAACGCGCTGTCCGCGCGGCTGCGGCTCAGGCCGAGAGTCGTCACTCGTGAGTCCGTTCACGTCAGCTTTTCTTTCCAGAACTGAATTTGACTGAGCACCGGCGCGCGTCCACCGGAGCCAAAGCTGCGCAGCGCCGCGACCGCGTTGGCCGTTCCGAGCACTTGGCTGACGTCAGTCGCAATCCGATCGCATGCCGATTGCAAATCGACCAGCGGCAGATCAGACAGCCGGCACTTCCGCGAGTCGCACAGCGCGACCAGCTTGCCGACCGTCTCGTGAGCGGTTCGCATCGGGACACCCTTGTCGATCAGATATTCCATCAGCATCGTCGCATCGAGAAAACCTTCTTCCAGCCGTGCGGCGATCCGGTCTCGCTGCAACTCGGCTTGAGCCGCCAGCGGTTCGGCCAGTGCCAAGCACGCGGCGGTTGTATCGAACGCGGCGAACAGCGCGAGTTTGTCTTCCTGCAAGTCGCGATTGTACGCCAGCGGTAGCCCTTTGGTCAGAAACTGCAACTGCGTCAGCGACGCCATTACGCGAGCCGATTTGCCTCGGATCAATTCCAACACATCCGGGTTCCGTTTCTGCGGCATGATTGACGAGCCAGTCGTGAACGCATCGGGCAGCTTGAGGAAACCAAATTCGGTCGAGAACCAAATGATCCACTCCTCGGCCCACGACGACAGATGCGTCGCAATCAGCGACAGATCGAAGACGAATTCGATCACGAAGTCTCGGTCGCTCGACACGTCGAGGCTGTTGCGAGCCGGTTCGGTGAAACCGAGCAGCCGCGCGGTCTCGTGCCGGTCGATCGGCAACGACGTGCCCGCCAGTGCTGCGGCTCCCAACGGCGAGACGTTGACTCGCTTGAGACAGTCGGCCAACCGCTGCCGGTCGCGCTCGAACTTCTCGACCCATGCCAACCAAAAATGCGGCGCGAGCACCGGCATCGCGCGCTGCAAGTGCGTGTAGCCGGGCAGGACGATCGCGAGATCTCGGTCGCAGCGTCCGACGAACGCCCGTTGCAGATTGACGAGCAACTCGTCGATTTGCGCGATCGCATCGCGCGTCCAGAGTTTCAGATCGGTGGCGACCTGATCGTTGCGGCTGCGGCCCGTGTGCAGCTTGCGGCCGACATCACCCAGCCTGCGAATCAGCTCGCTTTCGATGTGCATGTGGATGTCTTCGAGTTCCGTGCGGAACGGCAACTCGCCGCGCGAGATCACGCCGCGAATGTCTTCCAACTCGGTCACGATCTGGTCCGCTTCGGCCACCGTCAGCAGTCCGACCTTCGCCAACATCTGCGCATGAGCCTGTGAGCCGGTGATGTCGGCGTGCGCCAATCGCGAGTCGAAGCTGATCGACTCCGTGAACTCTTCCACGCGAGCGTCCGTCGCCTGTTGAAATCGCCCGCCCCATGCCTTCGCCACTGGTTGTCTCCTTGTCGTCGTCGAGTTCGTAGCTCCGCCTTCAGGCGACCGCATTCGATCCACCGCCTGAAGGTGGAACGACGAGCAGGTCAGAATATACCCGCTCAACCGGTTGCCGTCACAACCGGACGGCCGCGAGCCATGCGGGAGAGCCGAAGTTACTCAAAGTGCCCTCCGGAGAGGATTGAAAAATCGAAATCGTTCCTGGCCCGGCAATCGGTCCTGACGCGCAAGCGAGGGGTTCGAGCGACGGAAGAGTCCGCCACTCGCTGGCGCGTCGTGCTGGTTTGGCAACCACTTCTTCAAATGAAAAGTAGTGCGATGCTGATGCTCAAAAAGAACACGCCGCACACCAGCACTCCGAGCTGGTGGAACCAGCCGGGTTGAACTTCTTTCGGCAGCAGCGTGCGATTCACGTAGATCGACATCAGCGAAACCGAACCGAGTGCGATGTTTTGCAGCACGGCGGCAAACTTCGCGATCTGCACGGCGGGAAATTGAACCAGGATCACCAGTCCGGCGACGGCGTAAGCAGCCATGATGCCGTAATAGATGTATCGGACTTCGCCGGTTCGGCGCACGCGAGCGCTGGCATTCCACAGCATGTCGGTCCAGCGGCGAGCAATCTGGTCGCCGGTGCTGACTTGTCCCGGAGTCAGCACCAAGAAGCCACAGAACAACGTCAGGAACCAAAACAGCGACGCATACGACGGGTAACGCGCGGCGATCCCTTCGGCCGACATCGCCGAGACTCGGTCGCCGACGACGCTGGCGTTGCGGATGAACTCCAACGACATCATGCAGGGCAACGCCATGCCGATCACGGAAGCCGCCATCCAAATGGCTTGATCGCGGCCGATGTGGACCATCCAGCCACGCCACTTCGAGCGATTCGGTTCGTCGATCGGAAAGACCTTGCCGGTGTGCGACAGCGAGATGGTGATGCCGCCGCATGCGCTGGGGATCGCGCCGACGTGACAGCCCATGCCCCAGCCTTTGTCGCGTGCGTAGTTCGAGAACATCGTGTTCGTCAGCCCGCCGGCTCCGGCGATTGCGATGAACGCCACGATCATCGCCCAATCGAGCGGCGGCAACTGGCCGTGCTCGCCGACGTAGCCGACGACGCTCACGTAAGCGACCCCTTCGTGTTGCAGATGATTGGCCAGCCGCGCCCGTTGCGGTTCGGGAACTTGATCCAGCGAGGTGAATTCGGCTTCCGCGTCGTTGGATCGCACCTGCAACTTTGTCGGTTGAAAGAGATGGTGGTTGACGATGTTCCCTTCGGCGATCAGCGTCTCTCCGCGTTCGGCGACTTCGATCACGAACCGCTTGGAACCGACGAACGGTTCGGTTCGGTTCAGAATTTGCTCGCGAACGGCGGCGGCCTCGGAGTCAAACCGCATCTGCTTGCTGCGATTCACCAGTTGGTCAAGCATTGTCGTGGAGATGCGGACCGACTCTTCGGGCTTGCTGAGATTGAATTTGGCTTTCTCGCCGTCGCGAGTCACGAGGATCTCACCCGTGACCGCTTTGTCTTGGTCCCCTTTCCGTTCCCAGGTTCCTTTCGCGAGATACTCGGTGTCGCCGACAACTTGCCGCACGCTGAAGTGCCGATCGACGATCAGCGTCTCCGGCCGCAGCGGAACCGTGCCGAACGCGAAGAAGCCGGTGACGACATCCCACACCACGGGAGCCGAGACCATCGTCACCGCGATGATCGACAAGTAGCCCAGCACGACGACGAGCTTCGCCGCCATGATTTTTTCGAGCATCCGATAGACAGTGCCTCCGAAAATCAGCGGCACGAAACAGAGCAGAAAAATCCCGACACCCAGTCCGCGCACGAGCAGCGCGTCCTCTGGCGCCGGCAATCGTCCCAAAAAAGCCGCTGACAACGGCACAGCGGCGTTTGAAGCGTTGTACGGAAAGATCGCGGCCACATCGAGTACCGCGAAGAACACGATCCACGCGGTCGGCCCCGGCCACGTTCGCAGGATGCCGACGTTCATTGGCTCGCCGCAGTAGATCGCGTACCGCATAAACATCAGGTTGGCGAAGCCCTGCAACACAATGCTGATCATCGCCAGCCAGAACAGAGACGCTCCGTACTGAGCCGACACCGCCGGCCCGAATAACCACTCGCCCGTGCCGATGCTCGTGCCGGCGAGGACGACTCCGGGACCGATCAACCCCAGCCACAACTTCCGTCCGGAACGCGGCGGCTCCGGCAAGTTTTCGATTTCCCAAGGAGCCAGTGCGCCAGCGGCAACAGTCTGAGGTTCGGTCATGTGTGGTTCCGTAGGTCAGCCTTTCCAGGCTGATCCGATGGGCGGTTGACTTGGAATCGTGATCGAGTGCCGTATCGTGTCAGCTTGGGAAGGCTGACCTACAATGAAAATCACAAAGCTCGAATCGTTTTTGGTGAATGGCGGGTTGCGGAACTATCTGTTCGTGCGACTGACGACCGACACGGGACTGACCGGTTTGGGAGAGGCGACGTTGGAGTGGCAAGAAGCCACGGTGCAGATGCTCCTTCACGAATGGGTTGAGGATCGTATTCTCGGCGTTGATCCGTTCGATATCGAAAAGGTGTTCGGGGATTTGATTCGAGATCAGTATCAAGGTGGCTCGACCGTACTGACCGCGATCAGTGGCGTCGAGATCGCCTGTTGGGACTTGATCGGCAAAGCCTGTGGCCAGCCAGTCTATAAGCTGCTGGGCGGGCGAGCACGCGAGCGGCTACCGAGCTACGCGAACGGCTGGTACGGCGGTGCCCAGACTCCAGCCGACTACGCAGCGAAAGCGAGAGAAGTTGTCGCCCGTGGCTATCGCGGGATGAAGTTCGATCCGTTCGGCGTTGCCTGGAAAGAAATGACTTGCGAGCAGATGTCCGACGCCGAGCAGATTGTCGCTGCGGTTCGCGAAGCGGTCGGCGACGAGATCGACTTGATGATCGAAGTTCACGGTCGGCTGTCAGTCGGTTGCGCGATCGAAATGGGACGCCGTCTGATCCCGTACCGTCCCGCGTGGTACGAGGAACCGGTCACGCCGCACAGTCTCGACCAGTTGCTGAAAGTCAAACAAGCGCTGCCGTTCCCCATTGCCGCAGGCGAGCGGCTTTACATGCTGGAAGAATTCACTCGCCTCGCGTCGCTCCGCGCGTGCGACGTTGTGCAGATGGATTTGGCTCACTGCGGCGGACTCGGCATCGGCAAGAAGATCGCCGCGTTGTGCCAAGGTCAGGATTTACGAATCGCTCCACACTGCTCGATCGGCCCGGTCGCGTTGTGTGCCGCGCTGCATTTCGGCTGGTCCACGCCACAAATCGCGGTCCAAGAAAATTTCGCCGAGTACGACGTACCGTGGCGCAACGACCTCGTTCATGGCTGGAATCCAATCCGTCACGGCGAGTTTGCCCTCCCTGACCAACCGGGCCTCGGCTTGGAACTCAACGAACAGGTTTGTGCCCAGCACCCGTATCGCAAGAACTCGTTTCCGTCGTTGTGGGACGATCGCTGGGTCAAGGAGTTCACCAAGAAGTAGCCACGTTCGCCAGAACGTGGGCCAATTCACGAAGACCCCACGTTCTGGCGAACGTGGCTACGAAGAGTCCCCCGTGTTCAAAGCCATCCGACTCAACGCGACAACCTATCCGATCGACAACGTGGAACGCGAAGAACTCGCGCGGGCCGGCGCGGAGTTCATCGAGATCGAAGGGCAAGAACCGCACGAAATCCTCGCGGCCGCAGAAGACTGCGACGCGCTGTTGGTCGTGTCATCGCGTGTGCCGGCTTCGGTCATCGAGCGGTTGTCTCGCTGCCGAGTGATTGCTCGGCTGGGTGCGGGCACGGACAAGATCGACGTCGCGGAAGCGACTTACCGAGGCATCGTCGTCACCAACGTGCCGGACTTCTGCCTCAACGAACAAGCCGAGCACACGCTGACATTGCTGTTGGCATTCGCCCGCCGCTTGCCGTTCATGATCGAGGCGATGCGGACTCACAACTGGACCGCGCGACATCATCCCGGAGTGCATCGGCTGGCCGGTCAGACGCTTGGTTTGATCGGCTTCGGTGCCAGCGCGCGAGCGGTCGCTCAACGAGCTTCGGCATTCGGCCTGCGTTTGCGGGCTTGGGTTCGCGATCCGGCCAAGTACCGAGACTTCGCGAAGCAACTTCACGTCGAACTCGTACCGCTCGACCGATTGCTCTCCGAGAGCGACTTCGTGTCGATCCATCTGCCCCTGTGCGACGAGACATATCACTTGCTCTCTGCCGAACGGCTGGCACACCTGAAACCGACCGCGGTTTTGATCAACACGGCTCGCGGGGCAATCGTCGATGAAGCCGCGCTGGTCACGCTGCTCCAGCAGCGGAAGATCGCCGGAGCCGCGCTCGATGTGTTCGAGGGGATCGACGTCTTTGCCCTGCCCGGAACGCCGGCCGCGCATCCGCTGCTCGAATTGGACAACGTGATCCTCACGCCCCACAGCGCCGGCAGTTCGGTGGAATCGAGCCGCGAATCCAAAGTCCGAGGAGCACGCAACGCCGCCGACGTGCTGCTCGGAGTCCGTCCCCGATCGGTCGTGAATCCCGATGTCGTTCCACGATTTCCACTGCAAGCGGGTCTGCTTGTGGGTAGTGGCACAGCTAGGCGAGCGGGGGATGTGAGGGAGATGTGAATCGTGCGCGCTGGCCCTGGTGTCCCCGCTGGTGAGATACCTGGAAGATCACATCGGATCCTTGCGGTTGTGCGACGAACCGGAACTGGTGCGGCCTCAAGTACGGCGATGGCAATCGTGGCACTGGCTTGAGGCCGCAGGTTGAAAACATGCCCCACTAAAAGTCGGCACTTTTGGGAACGCGCGGGAACGGAATGCAGTCGCGAATGTTACCCAGGCCGGTCACGAGCTGAATCAACCGCTCGAAGCCCAGGCCGAAGCCTGAATGCGGGACTGTGCCGTAGCGCCGCAGATCGACGTACCACCAATACGTCTCTGGATCGAGGTGGCACTCCTTCATCCGTTCGAGCAGCACGTCCAGCCGCTCTTCGCGCTGGCTGCCGCCGATGATCTCGCCGACGCGCGGCACCAGCACGTCCATCGCTCGCACTGTTTTGCCGTCGTCGTTGCACCGCATGTAAAACGGCTTCAGCGTCCGCGGATAGTCAAACAGGATCACTGGTTGTTTGAAGTGCTGCTCGGTGAGGAATCGCTCGTGCTCGGATTGCAGGTCGTTGCCCCATTCGACCTGGAACTCGAATTTCTGGCCGGACGTTCGCAGCAACTCGACGGCTGCGGTGTACGGCAAGCGGATGAACTCATTGTCGAGGATGTTCTGCAGCGTCGAGAGCAGCTCGTGCTTCTCGTCGATCCGTTCGTTGAAGAATGCCATGTCCGCTTCGCAGTTCTTCAGGACGTCGCCGATGACCGACTTGATGAACGACTCGGCCAAAGCCATGTTGTCGGTCAGTTCGTAGAACGGCATCTCCGGTTCGACCATCCAGAACTCAGCGAGGTGCCGCGTCGTGTTCGAATTCTCCGCGCGGAACGTCGGTCCGAACGTGTAACAGTCGCCGACCGACGTCGCGAAAATTTCGGCTTCGAGTTGCCCGCTGACGGTCAACGACGCCGGCTTGGCGAAGAAGTCGAGTTCAAAGTTCACCGGCTTGCCCGACGCGGCCAGCTTGTGAAGGTCCAGCGTCGTGACCTGAAACATTTGCCCGGCCCCTTCGCAATCGCTGGTGGTGATGACCGGCGATTGGATGTAGACGAACCCGCGCGACTGAAAGAACTGATGGATCGCCGCCGAGGCTGCGTTGCGAACGCGCGTCACTGCTCCAAACGTGTTCGTGCGCGGCCGCAGGTGCGCGATCTCCCGCAGGAACTCCATCGAGTGCCCCTTCTTTTGCAGCGGGTACTTGAGCGGATCGGCCTCGCCAAGCACTCGCAGCGTCTTGGCGTGGACTTCGATCCGCTGCCCTTTCGCCGGCGAGTCTTTGATCTCGCCTTCAACAGCGATGCTCGCTCCGGTCGTGACGTGTTTGATGGTGTCGGCATAGCCCGGCACGTTGGCGTCGATGACGATCTGCAAGTTGGCCAGGCAACTGCCGTCGTTGAGTTCGACGAACGAAAACGCTTGCTTGGAATCTCGTCGCGTCCGCACCCAGCCGCGAAGATCGACTCCCTGTCCGGCCTGTCCGGCCTTGAGAGCTTGGGCAACTTTCATCCGCAACATGACTCAACTCCTTTTGGCATTCGCGCGTCAAACGCCGAGATTTGTCCTCGGTGACAATCTCTGGCGGGCGAGGTGTAGTGAACTTCGCCAGTCTGCGGGAGTGAACCCGACTTCGCCACCGTGGCGGTGACACTCAACGGCGATAGACTGCTCCACATTCACGGGCACGTCGGGGCGATGTGTTCCGTCGTGGGAGCGGTTCATGCTGGCGAAATTGTTTTCGTATTCGTTGCTGGGGATCGAGGCGAAGCCGGTTGAGGTCGAGGTTGATATTTCTCCGGCCTCGATGCCCCGCACCGTGCTGGTGGGCATGGCCGAGATGGCGGTCAAAGAGAGCACGCATCGCATCGAACGAGCGCTCGTGAACTGCGGCTACTCGCGGCCAATTGACCGCGTCGTCATCAATCTCTCGCCGGCTGAACTGCCAAAGGATGGTGCGTCGTTCGATCTGCCGATCGCGCTGGGCATGATCGTCGCGAGCGGACAGCTTGTGCGAGATCGACTCCACGATTTCGCGGCAGTCGGTGAGTTGGCGCTGGATGGAACCGTGCGGCCGGTGCGCGGAGCGTTGTCGATGGCGATTGCCGCGCGCGAACAAGGCAAGACGGGGTTGCTGGTGCCGGTCGACAACGTGCCGGAAGCTTCGGTCGTGGACGGCATCCAAATCATTCCGATCGGCACGCTGACCGAGGCGGTTGGATTTCTGTCCGGTGAGTTGGAAATCGAACCGGCTCAGTTCAGTTGGGACCGCGCGGTCGCGACGTTTGGTAGTTACGACGTCGATTACTCGGATGTGAAAGGCCAAGAGTCGGCGAAGCGAGCGGTCACGGTCGCCGCCGCCGGCACGCACCATCTGCTGATGATCGGCTCACCGGGGACCGGCAAGACGCTGCTCGCGCGGCGATTGGTGACGATTCTGCCGCCACTGAACACCGAAGAAAGTTTGCAGACGACGCGCATCTGGTCCGCCGTCGGACGTCTGGAACGAGGGCAATCACTGATCTTGCAACGTCCGTTTCGTTCGCCGCATCACACGATCAGCGAGGCGGGATTGGTCGGCGGCGGCAGCACACCGGCTCCGGGGGAAATCAGTCTCGCGCATCACGGCGTTTTGTTCTTGGATGAGCTTCCCGAATTCAATCGTCGCACGCTGGAAGTGTTGCGACAGCCGCTGGAGGAAAACAACGTCACGATCTCACGAGCGAGCGGCAGTGTCACGTTCCCCGCGAACTTGATGCTGGTCGCGGCGATGAACCCGTGCCCCTGCGGTTATCGCGGCGATCCGAAGCGCAACTGTCAGTGCAGCCCGATGCAGATCGAACGCTATCTGGCCAAGATCAGCGGGCCATTGCTGGACCGCATCGACATTCACGTCGAAGTCCCCGCCGTGCCATTCCGTGAGATTTCCGACAGTCAACCGGGCACGTCCAGCGCGACGATGGTCGAGCAAGTCACCGTCGCCCGTGACATTCAGCGTCGCCGTTTCAGCAACCGGCCGGGCCTGTGTAACGGCAAGATGTCCACTCGCGAGATTCGCCAATACTGCAAGCTGGTGCCGGAGGCGGAGACGCTGATCCGACAGGCGATGGAAGAGATGGGCTTCTCGGCCCGCGCTCACGACAAGATCCTGCGAGTCGCCCGCACGATCGCGGACCTCGCGAACAGTGAAGCCATCCAGCCAGAACATCTGCACGAAGCGATCAACTTCCGCACGCTCGATCGGACGTATTGGGCGTCGTAGACGCTCAACGTCGCCATCACGCTCCGTGTGAAGAGCTGAACGCTTCACACGCCCGGTGCGGTTACGCCACTCCGTCCTTCTCCAGCAGCAGGCGGAGATACGAGCGGCGTTCGGATTTGCCGAGGTTCAACTCTTGCGAGAGGGCGAACAGGCATTCGCGGGCGGCGTCGCGGGCGGAGTCCTCGGCGATGATTTCGAGTTCGGTGAACCAGCCGAGGTCGCACACGTTGTCGATGACGACTTCCAGATTGCGGTCTTGCCAGCAGAGATGGAATGGCTCGCGGCGTTTGACGACGTCGCGGACTTCGCGAAAGCCGAGCGAGGTGAGCATCTCGCGCAGTTGTTCGCGAGCAGTCTGGCCGGAGGCGGCGGGGACTTCGATTTCTCGGCGCGTCTTGGCGACGGCATCAAGCACCGGGCCTTTGTAGGTCAGGAAGTTTTCGTCGCCGACGCAGCGCAGGCGGAAGACTTCGTCGGTCTGAGCGAAGTCGCGGCTGGGGTGTGCGAAGTAGATGTCGCGTTGATCGAGCGGCTGGCTGGGGTGTGCTCCCAGCGCGGCGATGCGCTGGCGGAGGGCATCGACGGTGGCCTCGTCAGACAGCGGGAATTTCATTTCGACTTCGTAGGTCATGGGAGAACTACATTCGTGGGACAGGTTTTCAACCTGCCCGGCCAAAAGAGACTCAGAGGATTCAATGGCACGACAACTCTGCGAGACGCGTATTCATGGACGGGCATGTTGAAAACATGCTCCACGAGTGACTATACCACTCGCGGCGTTGAATGAGATGTTTCCCTGTTTGTGAGTTTCTGCGACACAGCGGATGGGGATCAGGATGTCCGCTGACGTTTTGACACACAGGCCGGGACTTTACGGTCGCGGCCATCCCACGTTTGCTGACGTTCGTGCGGCCATCGAATAGACCGACGGACATCCCGAACCAACACGTTGTCGATCGGGACTCACTCATGACCCTCAATTTTCAGACCTTTGAAAACGTCTCATTCAAAGCCTGGTTGTGCATGGCCGACAACAAGTCGAATTCCGATTCTGGCAACACGCAAACCGGAAAGCCTGACCTACTGATAACGTCATCGCGGACGCTGGCACAACTCCGCAAACCGAGCGTTCGCCGCTTGCCAGGCTGCTGACTCAGCCGGCTCGTAGCGTTTCATTTCGCTTGACCGACGGACGACGTCGCGAATCTCGGCCAGCGATCCGATCTCGCCTGCCGTGCGGGCCTGCACGAGCACGTTGCCCAACGCGGTGGCTTCGACGGGACCGGTCACAACCGGGCGTCCGCAAGCGTTCGCCGTGAACTGGTTGAGCAACTCGTTCTTCGTGCCGCCGCCGACGATGTGAATCACTTCGACCGGCACTCCGGTCAGCTCTTCCAGCCAGCCGAGCACCACGCGGTACTTGAGTGCCAGACTTTCGAGGCAGCAGCGAATGAGTTGCCCTTCGGATTCCGGCACCGGTTGATTCGTCGCTCGACAGAAGTTTTGGATCGCGGTTGGCATGTCGTCGGGACTGAGGAAGCTTGGATCGTCGGGATCGATCAGCGACGCGAACGGCTTCGCCGCCGTTGCCAGTTGCACCATCGGCCCGTAATCGAGCGGCTGGCCGTGTCGCTCAAACGAGCGGCGACATTCCTGCACCAGCCACAAGCCCATGATGTTTTTCAGCAGCCGGTAGGTGCCGTCGATGCCTCCCTCGTTTGTGACATTGAGATCGAGTGCTCGCGGGGTGAGCACGGCTTGTTGCACTTCGACGCCCATCAGCGACCACGTTCCCGAACTGATGTAGGCCCAACTCGGCGAGCCGGTCTTGTCGGTCGGCACGGCTGCGACCGCGCTGCCGGTATCGTGCGTCGCCGGCGCGACGACGTTGATGCGGCCGAGGTTTGTTCGGCGAGCGATCTCGTCACGCAGCGCTCCCAACTTGGTGCCGGGTGCGACGACTTCGGGGAAGAAGTGCGACGGGATCTCCAGTCGCTTGAGCATGTCGAACGCCCACGTTCGTTTCGTGGCATCGAAGCATTGCGTGGTCGTGGCGTTCGTGAATTCGACGACGCGGCTGCCGCACAGCAGCCAGTTGATGTAGTCGGGCATCATCAGAAAGACATCAGTCAACTGCATCAGGTCGCGATTAGTCTGGCTCATGGCCAGCAGTTGATACAGCGTGTTGATCTCCATGAACTGCAAGCCGGTGGCCGCGAAGATGTCGCCGCGTGAGACCTTCGTCAGCGCGTGATTCAGCATTCCGCGCGAGCGAGCGTCGCGGTAGTGGTACGGCGCGCCGAGCATCTCGTTGGTCTTGGTCATCAGGACGTAGTCAACGCCCCAGGTATCGACGCCGATACTGCTGATCGCCGCTCCGAATTTGGTGGCCGCCACGCTCAGGCCGTTTTGAATGTCGGACCACAGCCGCAGGACATCCCAACGCATCGTCCCGCCGAGATTGACCGCTCCGTTCGGGAAACGATGCAGTTCTTCCAATTGCACTCGCCGACCATCAAACAGGCCCGCGACGACTCGGCCACTCTCGGCCCCCAAGTCGATGCCCAAGTAACACTGCTGCGCCATGATGCTGCCTCGTAGGTCAGCCTTTCCAGGCTGACCCGATCAACGATTGACGTTGGATTGCTTGTGCGGGTCAGGCTGGAAATCCTGACCTACTTTCGGCGGCAGCATGACGAACTCGGTGCGGTCGAGCCAGCGAAACCGACTCGCCGTTCAACTCTCGTCAGTGCGTGGAAATGGCCGATGCCTATTGTGGGTGACGAGGGGGATCGGTACGTTGTTTCGGATCAGTTCAGAGATTGTCTCAGGACGAATCGTCGCCATTCGGAACGATCATGCGTGAACTCCTCTTTCGCCAGCTTCAGCCAATTCGGCAACGACAATGGGTGGAAGGAGTGGTCCGTTTGGCCGTGTGGGGTTTGGGAACGGGATCGACTGTCGCCGCCGTTTTGGGAATTCTGCGGATGGTCGGCTGGCTCTCGGCCACTGGGGCTGGATGGGGAGTCTTGCTGGGACTTCCGCTGGTTGCGGCCGCGGCGGCTGCTGTTTGGGGATGGCTCAAGACCGACTGGCTGCCGGCCGCTCGCGCGGTTGATGGCCATTACGAATTGAAAGATCGCACCGAGACCGCTCTTGCCTTTTTGCGACGAGAGCAGGCGGGGCAGGGCAACGAGTGGGAGCAATTGCAACTCGCAGATGCGGTGCAGCATCTGCAACGGGTCGAGGCCAAGCAAGTCGTCCCGCTGGTTTTTCCGAGTTCGTTCCGCTGGGCGGCTGCCACGACGGCGCTGGCGGTCGTGTTGCTGTGTTGGCCCACGGGACATTCGCAGATCAATGCGGGGCCCTCGCAGCCGCTCGATGCGATTGTCACTGAGGCCGAGATCGTCTCCGAAGACTTGCAGGAATTGATCAACGATTTGCCAGAGGACCATGACCCAGAACTTGAGGCGCTCGTCAAAGAACTGCTCGCGAAAGCGGCGGAGATGAAAGAGCCGGGAGTCGATGTCCGCGAGGCGCTGGCCAAACTGTCGGAGATGCAGTCGGCTCTGCAAGCGGTGGCCGCCGAACTCAACGTCGCTGCGACTGACGAGCAGATGAAAGCAGTTGGCGAAGCGTTGCAGTCGGCAGAGGCTCTGCAAGAGGCAGGCAAATCGTTGCAGGAAGGTCAGTACGACAAGGCCGCTGAGCAATTGGCGAAACTCGACACCCCAAAGCTCGACCGCAAGGGATCGCGAGCCGTCGCTGACAAACTGGAAAAGGCGTCGCAAGCTGCGGATCAAAAGGGTTTGAAAAAACTCGGCGAGGCGGCGAAACAAACGGCCGAGGGGCTGGAAAAGGACGATCCGGCGAAGACCAAGCAAGGACTCAGCAAGCTTGCCGATTCCGCCAAGCAGCAGGGCAACTCTAAAAAGATCAGCGATCTCTTGAAAAAACAGGTCGACAAACTGGCTGAGTGCAAAGGGAATTGTCAGTCGAACGCTCAAGGCAACAAGCCGGGCGACAAGCCACGACTCAAAGCCGGTCGCGGCACGAACGAGACTGTTCAAGGGGGCCGCACGAACCTCGACGCAAAACGGAACGAAGAGAAAATTCAGGGTCTCAAAGGCGAACAAGGTGACAGCGACACCGAAACGCTCACCACCAAAGAAGCGGAAGAATCGGCGAAGCGTGAACTCAAAGAGGTCTATCACAAATACCGCAAGCTCAGCGACGCGGTCCTCGAATCCGAAGACATCCCGCTCGGTCATCGCCAAACCATCCGCCGCTACTTCGAGGCCATCCGCCCGACGCGCGAGGATGCGAACTCCGGCAAGTTGGATTCGACGAAAGAATAGTCAGCGACGTTAAGGATTCCAATTTTGCCCAGTGACCTGCGCCGCCTCGTGGTGGAACAACTGCAATCCGGCGAGCACGCGCGGATGTGGATCGAGACCGACCTCGACGCGAATCTGAATTATTCTGTTGGATTGCTGGCGGTCACCGATTCGAGAGTCATCGGCATCCACGCGGAAAATGTCGTTTCATCCAGTCCCATCATCGAGTCTTGGCGGCTGTCGGATATCGGCCAGGTGTCGTCCAAAGAGCATGGCGCGATCGGCACGTTTGAGCTGCGAACGTCAACCGGAACAACCACCGTCTGGCGATACACCGTTGGCAAAGCGGTGGCGATTCACAAGCTGGTCCAGCAGATCGAAAAGCTTCAACAGGCTGGTCCGGACGCCGAAGAGAACGATGACACCGAGGATGCGGAACTCGAACCGGAAGCCGCACTGCCGCCGATGACGAAGTCGTTCGCGCGGCTGTTTCGTTTCACGAAGCCGCACATGCGGATGATGACGTTGGGCTTTGTGCTCACTGTGCTGGGTTCGTTCTTCGCGACCGTTCCGATGCCGCTGCTGGGCATCGTGATGGACAAGGTGTTGGTCCCGTTTGCTCTGGAGACGTACGCCAAGTCCGACAACGTTCTGGAGGATCAATCCGCGATCGTCAAAGTCATCGACGACGTCGCGACGATTGAAGCCGAGCGAGCGGCCGCGATCCCGGCGGCGCAGTGGTATCTGATTTTGTTCGCCGGTGCAGTCGTGCTCTCGTGGCTGATCGGCTGGGCGCGGACCTACGTCTTGGCCTGGATCAGCGAACGAGTCGCGGCCGACTTGCGCAATCAAACGTACGCCCACTTGCAGCGGCTGTCTCTGGAGTTCTTCGGCGGTAAACGCACCGGCGATTTAATTTCACGGATCGACACCGACACCGACCGCATCTGCTATTTCATCGCGGTCCATCTGACCGACTTCGCGTCCGACGTCGTCATGCTGCTTTTGATCGGCGCGTATGTGCTGTCGCAGGACGTGTGGCTGGGTGTGGCGACGCTAGTTCCGTTGCCGCTGATCGGCTGGCTGGTTCACGGAGTTCGCAGCAAACTGCGCAGCGGCTTCATGGCCGGCAGCCGCGCTTGGGCCGAGATGACCAACGTCCTGGCCGACACGATTCCCGGTATCCGCGTGGTCAAAGCGTTCGCTCAAGAGCAGCGTGAGATCGACCGCTTCAAGGCTCGCAACGACCAAGTCTTCAAGACGAACAATCACGTCAACAAGCTGTGGTCGGCGTTCAGCCCGTTACTGGTGTTGCTGTCCGACATGGGCCTGCTGCTGATTTGGGTAGTCGGCGTGTGGCGAGTGCTCGGACACGATCTCACGGTCGGAGTGCTCTCCGCCGTCGTGTACTTGATCACCAAATTCTACGGGCGACTAGAAGCCCTCAGCCGCATCGTCGAGCCAACGCAGCGCGCCGCGAACTCGGCGCATCGCATCTTCGAAATCCTCGATCGCGTGCCGAACATCGCCGATCCGCCGCATCCGATTCGCCCCGGCCGAGTCACCGGTGCCGTTGAGTTCCGCGAAGTGCAGTTTCGTTACGGCACTCGCCCGATCCTGCGAGGCGTGGACTTGCAGATTCGTTCCGGCGAGATGATTGGTCTTGTCGGTCCCAGCGGTGCCGGCAAGACGACGTTGATTAATTTGGTCTGCCGCTTTCACGACGTCTCCGAAGGCGCGGTCCTGATCGATGGCCACGACGTGCGGCAGTTGGCTCTCGAAGACTTCCGCCGCAACATCGGCATCGTGCTGCAAGAGCCGTTTCTGTTTTACGGCACGATCGCCGAGAACATCGCCTACGGTCGACCTGAGGCGACGCCTGAGCAAATCGTCTCCGCTGCGAAGGCCGCTCGCGCGCATGAGTTCATCCTGCGGCAACCCGACGGCTACGACAGCTTTGTCGGCGAGCGCGGCATGTCGCTGTCCGGAGGAGAGCGGCAACGCATCAGCATCGCCCGCGCGCTGCTCATCGACCCGGCGATTCTGATCCTCGACGAAGCCACCTCCTCTGTGGACACCGAGACCGAGCGGGAGATTCAGCTCGCACTCGAAAATCTGACTCGCGGACGCACGACGATCGCGATCGCGCATCGCCTCAGCACGCTACGCCGAGCCGACCGGCTCGTCGTGCTCGAACACGGCCGGATCACCGAAGCTGGACGCCACGACGAGCTCCTCGAGCGCAGCGGCACCTACGCTCGGCTGCACAAGGCTCAACTCGACATGGCCCACGGCAATGTCACGGAGGTGACGACATGACGGCGACATTTTCGTTGCAAAAAGACGAGCGAGGTCAATTGACGTTGCTCGATGCCGCTGGCCATCGGCACGAGAACGTCGAGCCAATTCGAGCGTTTCCAATCTCGGACCCGGAGCATTGGATCTCACTGTGCGATCCGAACGGCCGCGAGATTGTGCAGATTCGAGACCTCGCCGAATTGTCGTCCGATCAGCGCACGCTGTTGCTGTCGGAGTTGACGCGGCGCGAGTTCGTGCCGGTCGTTCGGCGGATCGAGAGCATCTCATCGCTGGCCGAGCCGTGCGAGTGGTTTGTCGAAACCGATCGCGGACCGACCAGCTTCGTGCTCAACAGTGACGAACATGTCCGCAAGCTCGGACAGGACCGAGCGTTGATCCTCGATTCACACGGCCTGCGTTATCTCGTCCCCGATGCCAAGCAATTGGATGCTCACAGCCGCCGGTTGCTGTCGCGGTATTTGTCGTGATGTCGCCCATGCCTCCGCAATTCGAACACATTGTCGCGTCCGATGGCTATCGGTTCTTCGTTCGGCATTGGCGGCCGACCGAATTGCCGCGCGGGTTCGTGGTCGCGCTGCACGGGATTCAAAGTCATTCCGGCTGGTACGAGTACTCCAGCGGCCGGCTGTGTGAAGCGGGCTACGACGTCTTGTTTCTGGATCGACGCGGTTCCGGAAGAAACTTCTCGCGGCGCGGCGATGTGCCGCACGGCGACCGGCTGATCAACGACGTCGTGCAAGTCTTGTCGGATGTTCGCCGGCATCGCGATCGAGTCGCTCCGAACGCTCCGGTCGTGTTGCTCGGCCTCAGTTGGGGGGGCAAGCTCGCCGTGATTACGGCTGCTCGGCGGACAGAGTTGGTCGATGGGCTGGCGTTGCTCTATCCGGGTCTGTGTGCTCGGGTGCAGCCGACGGCTTGGCAACGAGTGCGATTGAATCTGGCCAGACGGCTCGACGTTCGGCACAAGCGGATTGAGATTCCGCTCAACGATCCGGCGCTGTTCACGGCCGAACTGCGTTGGCAGGAGTTCATCCGGAACGACCCGCTCGCGCTGCGCGAGGTGACTTCGGGATTCCTGCTGGCTCATCAGGATTTGACGCGAGAGTCGCTGGCCGCCGCTCCGCAGATTCTCTGTCCGACGTTGCTGATGCTCGCGGGGCGAGATCAGATCATCGACAACGAGGCGACCAAAATTTGGGCGGCTCGGCTTGGCACTGGAACGGTCACGCTCCAGGAATATACCGAGGCCCAACACACGCTGGAGTTCGAATCGCAGCCGGATCACTTTGTGGATGACCTGTTGGCCTGGCTGCGATCACAGATGCGTGCCATCAATTTCTAATTTCTCGCTCACACGAGGATCGACGCACCGGCGTCGATGATCAAGCTGTTGTCGCGGCATCCAGTGCTGAGTCAATCGACGTTGTACCGGAAGCCTTGCCCAACTCGGCGCGGACGGCAATGACCACATCAATGGCGGCAACGGCGCGGACGCGGTCAATGCCAGACTCGGCAACGATTCGGTGCTTGGCGGCGATGGAACCGACAGCCTCAACGGTGAGGATGGAGACGACTCGATCTATGGCAACACCGGCAACGATGTGCTCGACGGCGGCTCTGGCAACGACACGCTCAACGGAGGAGCCGGCAACGATTCCATGCTCGGCGGCGATTCGATGCTGGGTGGCGCGGGCATTGATTCAATGCTCGGGGGCGATGGCGACGACCCCAAGGGGAGAAGGGACGGAACGGAGCCACAACAACCATCCGACCGCCGATGAGCGATCTGGCTCGACACCAATGAAAGACGAAGGGATCATAGCTGCGTGATCCCGTTGCCCTCCGAAAGGTGAGCTATGAGCCTGCTACCCGTCGTGTTGTTGTCCGCCATCGTGCTGTCGATCGCCTACGTCACCTACGGCCGATTCCTCGTGCGGTTGCTACGACTCGATCCGAACAAGCCGACCCCGGCGGTCGAACTCAACGACGGCGTGGACTTCGAGCCGATCGAATCGAAGTTTCTGCTCAGCCAGCATTTCTCGGCCATCGCGGCGGCGGGTCCGATCGTCGGGCCGATTCTCGCGGGAGTCGCGTTTGGGTGGGTGCCCGCGCTGATTTGGATTCTGATCGGCAGCATCTTTATCGGTGGCGTGCATGACCTATTTTCGCTGACCGCGTCGATTCGCCACAAGGCACGGTCGATCGCCGAGGTCGTTCGCGACCACATGACTCGGCGGTCGTATGTCCTGTTCCTGAGCTTCGTCTGGATCGCGCTCGTTTACATCATCGTGGCATTCACGGATCTGACGGCGCGCGCCTTCATCGGCCAACAGACATTGGAGAACGGCGAAGTGGTCACGGGAGGCGGCATCGCAACTTCGTCACTGATGTACCTTGTGCTGCCGATCATCATGGGTTGGATGCTGCGATACACCAAACTGTCGATCGGCTGGGCGACGGCAATCTTTCTGCCGCTGGTCGGGTTGTCGATTTGGGCGGGGCAGTTGCTGCCATTCGATTTGGAGTCGCTGTTAGGAGTGTCACGCGACAACGCTCGCCGTATTTGGGACGTGCTGTTGCTCGTCTATTGCGTCGTGGCCGCGATCCTTCCGGTGTGGTTGCTGCTGCAACCGCGAGGGCATCTGGGAGGCTATTTTCTGTACGTCGCGCTGGGTGGCGGCGCGCTGGGATTGATTCTGGGAGGTGATCCGGTCGCGTATCCCGCATTCACGGGCTTTGAGAGTTTGCCGATTCTCGGCCAAACGCAAACACTCGTGCCGATGCTGTTCATCACGATCGCCTGCGGAGCCTGCAGCGGCTTTCACTCGCTGATCTGTTCCGGAACGACCTCCAAGCAACTCGCGAAGGAGACCGATGCGAAAACCATCGGCTACGGAGCGATGCTGTTGGAAGGGATGGTCGCCATCGTGTCGCTGTGCTGCGTGATGAAGCTGGCAGTGGATGCTCCCGTGCTGTTCAACAAAGACGGCATCCGCGATCCCCAACCCAATCTGATTTATGCGCTCGGGATCGGCAGCTTCCTCAAGGTCTTGCACATTCCGCCGCATTTTGGTGTCTCGTTCGCGTTGATGGCGTTCACGACGTTTATCTACGACACGCTCGACGTCTGCACGCGATTGGGACGTTACATCGTTCAAGAACTGACCGGCTTGCAAAACCGCTTCGGCCGCTGGCTAGGAACCGTGTTGACCGGCGGAGCACCGCTGTACTTCCTGCTGCAACCGGGTATCGATGCGGATGGAAAAGCGCTGCCGCCGGTCTGGAAAGTCTTCTGGAGTTTGTTTGGCGCGAGCAATCAACTGCTGGCCGCGCTGACGTTGCTGGGCGTGACCGTCTGGCTGTGGCGAACTCGCGGCGAACGCTGGGTCTGGTTCGTCACCGGCATCCCGACGGTGTTGATGTATGTTATGAGTACCTGGGCATTGATCTCGATGACGTGGCCGAAGTTCTTCGATAAAACCGGCTCGTTCACGGCACCCAGCGATGTCGTACCGTGGATCGGCGTGGTCCTGCTGGTTCTCGCAGCGTTGATGTTGCTCGAAGCAATTGCCGTGTTGACCGGAGGACGATCGTCGACACCACCGCAAACCGGCGAAGTGATGGCCGTGCCAGCGTGATGTTTTTCGAAGGACGCATCGACCATCTGCATCACGTCACACGACGGCTTCCACTCGTCCGGTGCGTCCCGAACGCAACGCGGCTTGCGTGAAATCGAACACCGGCAAGGCGCACTCCGGCGGAGCGATCGACGGTGTGCCGAGCAGCAGTTGGTCGAGGAACCCGCTGACCGGATTACCCAGCCGATCCAGTTCGGGATGCGTCAGCGGGCTAACTCCCAGTGCGGCTTGCATCCGCGGGTCGGCGACCTTCAACGGTTCCAGCGAGTTGTTGCGGCCGATCCAGATTTGCCAGTCGCGGACGAGCAGGTCGGCGTGCTCGCAGTGAAAATGGAAATCCTCGCGAAATGTCTGCGCGTGGCCGGTGAAGTGCATCGTCAGCAACACGTCGTGTTCGAGCCGTGCGGAGAGCGACGAGACGATTTCGACTCGGCTGCCGCACGTCTGATTTCGAGCGAACACATCGAGCGGATTCAGACCGGTGAGAAAAAACGCGAGGTCGATCTTGTGACTGCCGGCATCGCCAATGAACCCGCCCAGATTGATCGCCGGATCGTCTCGCCAAGTTTCACCGATCGTTTGCTGCCAGCGTTCGGAATTGATCGACGTGACCGCTCGCACGGCTCCCCAGCGACCGCTTTGGATTTCGTCTCGCAGCACGCGATAGACCGGCCATGACCGCCGCTGGTACGCGACCGATAACGCTGGCCCGTTGCGAGACTCGTCGATCAGTGTCAGCAGATGCTCGCGTTGATCGGCCAGCGGCTTTTCGCAGAGCACATGCCAGCCGCACGATCGACACGCTCGGATGTGGTCGAAGTGCAGCGACGTCGGCGTGCCGATGATTGCCGCGTCGGCTTCGGTCTGTGCCAGCAAGTCGTCGAAGTCGGAGAAGCAACGAGCATCGGGGGCGAGTTCGCGACGCAGCGATTCCGCCGCGTCCACTTGCGTGTCGAACAGAGCGACAACTCGGCCTCGGCCGTCGGCGATCAGCCGAGCGATGTGCAGTCGCCCCATGCGGCCACAGCCGAGGATCACAAATCGCAGAGGTGCCGGTGAGTCCGTCATAACGGCGGATCATCGCTTCTTTTCGATCGCTTTGCGAACTTCTTCGACGGTTAGTTTTTCGTCGCCATCAAAATCGAGCCGCTTAAAGATCGGCATTAACTTGGTCGGGACTTCGCTCGGTATGAGAACGCCGTCTTTATTCACATCGAGCTGCTGAAGTTGTTCCACGACTTGTTTGAGGATCGCCGGCGGCAAGAAGGAACCGGGGGCTTTGGTTTTCGATTCCGCTGATGGCTTGCGACTCGCCTCGAAGGCGTCTCGCGGGACTGCGATGTCGAAGTAGCCGATCAGCATCTCGTCCCAAGTCTGCTCACCCCAGCGGACGGTCGCTTTGGGGTTCGGGTTGTTCAGATTGTTTTCCGAATTGTCGTAGTGCGCGACGACATGCAGCGAACTGCCCGCCGGGATGCTCAGCGGCTCGGCGAGCTGATACGACGTTTGCCAGTTGAAGTCGTACCGCGGCACGTCGAGCACCGTCTCTTTGCGGCCATCGACCGTTTGCAATTCGTAGCGGAACGACTTGCCACGGACGTGCATGTGCGGCATCAGATTCAGCAGTTGCACATCGACCGGCGACTTCGGCGAGTTCGCTTCGTGGCGGGAATTATCCGCATTCGGCGGGATGATCAAGCCGCCCGACTTGCGAGCTTCGCTGGTCATCACGGCATGCGTGATCGACTTTTCATCAGCGAAGAGCAGCCCGATGCGACTGATGTCTTTCGTCGCTTTTCCGTTCGGCGTGTAGTGAACTTGGAAGATCAGCTTTGCTCCGGCCGGCAGCAGCTTGGCCATGCCGTTCGGATACTGCTGCGGCATGAAGCCGGGGACGTAGGCGGCGAGAAAAGCTCCCTCGCCGTCGAACTTGCGCAGCTCGGAATCGGTTTTCGCGAAGACCAAAACGTGATGCACAACCGAGCGTTCGCCCGGTTGAATCTCAGCAGCCGTGACCCACTTGTCCTCGGTCAACTTTGGGTCCACGGAAAAGTACTGATACCGCACCGTCCCGGAGGCGGGTACGTCGTACGGTCGGTCACGCATGTTGACGATCAGGTCCGGCTCGCGCGGCAACTGCCAGCCGTCGGTGAACGACTTCGGCGACGGTAAGTCGTTGCGGTCCCCTTCGGGAGCACCGGCTTTGACCCAATCCAGGAGGACGCGCTTCTCGTCGTCCGGCAGATTGCGAGTGTTCGCGAACTTGCCATGATCGGGACTCGCGTGCCACGGCGGCATGCGATTGTCTTCGACCACTTCAGCGATCGTCTCGGCCCAGCCGGCGACCTCGTCGTAGCTGGTCATCGCGAACGGCGCGACTTGCCCCGGCCGATGACAGTTCACGCAGCGGTTCTGCAAAATCGGAGCGACGTGCTTCGAGTACGTCACCTCGGCACCACGCTTCGGCTCGCGGACTTTGCCGATGAAGCAACCTTCGACCTCGGTCGTCGCGACACTGACCGGCTTGCCGGCGAGCAGCTCTTCGATCGCGATCTTCAGGTCGCTCCGCTTCGCAGTCTCGCGGCGATAGCCGATGCCGACTTGATCGTCGATGCGGCCGACGTAGCGGATCCCTCGTTGCTGATCGAGCACGACGATCTCCGGCGTACGGATCGCTCCGGCGGCATCTGCCAATTTGTTACCGGCGTCTTTGAGCAGCCGAAACGAAACGTCTTGCTCTTTCGCCTGCGCGGCAAGATCGGCGAGCGAGTCTTGTCGATTGGAATTGATGCCGACCACCACGACGCCACGCGGTTCGAATTCTTTCGCCAGCACGTTGAGCTTCGTCACCGCCAACTTCGCCAGCGGGCATTCGGTTCCGAGAAACGCCAGCACGACGATCGGCTTGTCCTTCAGGGACGCCAGCGACACGCTCGCGCCACGATAATCGGTGAGCACCGAGTCGGAGACGACTCGCCCCAAGCGATCCTTCCCAGCGGCTTCCGCAGCCCAAGTCAATCCATTCGACAGCACCAGAATCAAACCCACGCAAACTGCAAAACCGCGGCGCATCGGAATCTCCTGAAACGTGATCGGCCAACTCGGCGATCGTGAAACACCGCCCGTACCAGAAATGTGTCGTACCGGTTTCAGCGGTTCAAGCGACACCCAATCTCCGATTGTGCCCCGCCCCTCGAAAATCCGATTTGACCTGATTGGCCTGCAGGCTCGATAATCCACCACGAGCGACGGTCAGAAATCTCTTGAATCGGGAGAGTTCAACATGCGCAACGGTTGGAAGAGCGTGCTGATTTTGGCGGCCTGCCTGAGCGTTCCGGTTCAGCAGACGCAGGCGGGGCATCTGCACTTTGGAATGAATTACTACGCTCAGCCGCATTGCGTTTCCAACTATTACGGCTGGAACGCTCCGTGGTCGGGATACGGCAGCGGCTTCTCGGTTTCGACGGGTGGGTTTTCGAGCGGATTTTATCGCTCCGGTTTTTACGGCGGTGGATATTCGCCGTGGGGTTGGGCACCGACGGTCTATCCGGTTTATCCCGGGGTCATCGTGCAACAGACGACCGTGCCGATCGACCTGACAATTGTGAATCCTCCGCGCGATCCAGCGTTTGTTCGGCAACGAGTGGTTGTGGCTGATCCGTTCCAGCCGAAGCAACGCAACATGCTCGACGTCGTCCAGCAACACGCCGAGCGACGCGAGAGCCTGCCGCCTCCACCGGATGACGAGACCGTCATTCGTACGGTCAACGGTTCGTCACGAGTGGGCAAAGAACGCAGCAAAAAGTTCCAAGCGGAAGGAGATCGCTGGCTGCACGAAGGGCAGAACGTCAAAGCGTATTTGCGATACCTCGAAGCTCAACGCGAAGCCGAGGATCGGGGCGAGGTTTATTTCCGCCAGGCGTTCGCGCTGGTTGCGATGGGCCGGTACGCGCACGCGGTTTCGAAATTGAAGCGCGGGTTGCAAGTCGATCCGCAATCGGCGCGGACCGGCCAGTCGCTCGACGCGGTGTACGGCGTCGAGAACGTCGATCACAAAGTTGATTACCTGCAACGGGTCGCCGATTGGGCGAACACGAATGTGCGCGATCCAGATCGCCTGTTTCTGATGGGCGTGCTGCTGCACTTCGACGAGGACTCTCGATCCGGTGAGTTCTTCAATGCCGCTTTGAAATTAGCGGGGCGCGGTCCGCACATCCAAGCGTTCCTGCAAACCCCCGGTTCGCCACCGAAGGAAGTTCCCGCCGCACCGATCGCAGACCGTCGTGAGTTGCCACCACCTCCGGTGCCACGAGAAGAGCCGCCGGTCGAGGTTGAGGTTCGCCAGCCGCAGCCGGTCCCTCAGCGGGACGCTCGTGGTCCAAAACTTCCCGCGCTGGAGGTTCCTCCGGAACCGGCTCGACGCCAGTTGATCCTGCCCGATGTCTACCTGCCGGAAGAGAACCGTTAACGTGCCACGATTGCTCATCACGCTCTGCACGTACAACGAGTGCGAGAACCTGCCCAAGCTGATCCCTGAGATCCACGCGGCCGCGCCGGATGCGGACGTGCTGGTCATCGATGACAACTCGCCCGACGGGACCGGGCGGTTGGCCGATGAAATGGCCATCGCGGACTCGCGGATCAAAGTGCTGCACCGAGCCGGCAAGCTGGGACTCGGTACCGCGACGGTTGCGGGATTTCGATTCGCCATCGAACAGGGCTACGAGCAGGTGCTCAACATGGATGCCGACTTCAGCCATCATCCTCGGCACTTGCCGGCGATTCGCGAGTGCCTGAATCGCGTCGATGTGGCAATCGGCTCGCGCTACGTCCCCGGCGGCGGAGTCGTCGGCTGGAATTGGCGGCGGCACTTCATGAGTCGCGGCATCAATTTTTACGCGCGGCGGTTTCTCGGCCTGCGAACGCGCGACAATAGCGGCAGCTTCCGCGGCTATCGAGTCGCCAAGCTGGCCGAGATCGACTGGGGCCGCATTCGCGCTCGCGGTTACGCCTTTCAGGAAGAACTGCTGTACCGCTGCCGCGCGGTCAGTTGCTCGTTCGAGGAGACGCCGATCACGTTCGAGGATCGCCGCTTCGGGACGTCGAAGATCAACTGGAAAGAGTCGGTCGCCGCGTTGTGGGTGATTTTTCGGCTGGGTCTCGACAGACTGTGTCGCGTGCCGGTTCGAGCGAGCGATCGTTCGTAGTACCGGCTTCAGTCGGAATCATTCCGCCTATAGGCGGGACTACGAACCATGTCTTACGCCCGCAAACGTCGCACGCTGCATTTGCCGATCACGCTGAGCGTCGTCTTAATGGTGCTCAACGTCGCGCTGATGGTCTGTTGGATCGTCTTGCTGGCGCAGTTGAATTCGGTGAGCGCGCTGACGATCGGAACGGTCGTGTTCGCGTTGATCCTGGTGGTCTCTGGGTTTTACTTGTTCCTGACCGTGAAGGAGGTGCGGCTCAATCAGCGGCAGTCGAACTTCATCGACAGCGTGACGCACGAGTTGAAGACGCCGATCGCCTCGCTGCGGCTGTATCTCGACACGCTGCGGATGCGGCATGTCGAGCCGAGGCAGCAGGAAGAATTTTTGAAAGTCATGGACGGCGAGTTGATTCGGCTGGATCACTTGATCAACCAGTTGTTGGAGGTCGCTCGGCTGGACGCGATCGGGCAGGAGGCGGACCCGGAGGACATCGAACTCGAACCGCTGCTGCATCGCTGCGCGGAACTAGCGGCTCGGCATCACAAACAAATCGTGGACGAGATCTTCACGTTCGACATCGAACCGGCCGTCATCCGAGCGCGGCGAATGCCATTGGAAATGATCTTCGGCAACTTGATCGACAACGCGATCAAGTACGGCGGAAATCCACCGCGAATCGAGGTGCAAGTCCGCCTGACCGAAGACAGCCGAGTCATCACGCAGATCACCGACAACGGCGAAGGGGTCGCTCCGCACCTGCGCAGCCGCATCTTCAAAATCTTTTACCGAGGCGGCAGCGAACTGGAACGCCGGCAGAAAGGGACCGGCGTCGGCCTGTACATCGTCCGGACGCTGGTCGGATTGCTCAAAGGCAAAGTCCGCGTGCTGAATCGTCAGGTCGGATCGGGCAGCCTGTTCGAGATCGCTCTTCCCGGCCGCGCGATCATCAGCGAATCGCTGGATTCCTCGTCAGAAGTCTCAGGCGAGCCGGAAGGCGTCAGCCCGGCTCGCCAGTTGTGATTGGGTACACGTTTCATGCGAATCTTGATCGTCGAGGATGAATCCGCACTGGCGGATGGCTTGAAGTTCAACTTCGAGCAGGAAGGCTTCGAAGCGGTTGTCGCCGGTGACGGAGATGTCGCGCTCAAGGCTTTCCGCCAGACCGAGTCGCGGTTCAATCTCGTGTTGCTGGATTTGATGCTGCCGGGCATGAGTGGCTACGACATCTGTCGCGAGATCCGGCTGATCGACAAGCAGGTGCCGATCCTGGTGCTCAGTGCCCGCACGCTCAGCGAGGACCGCACCGCTGGGTTCGATGCCGGTTGCGATCAATACATGAGCAAGCCGTTCGCACTGCCGGAACTGCTCAGCCGTGTTCGCAACTTGATCGAGCGGCACCCGATCGACAACTCGTCGCTGCCGGCCGTGCCACGCGAACCGGAACCGGAATCAGACGTCCGCCAATTCGGCGATGCCAAGATCGACTTCAGCCGTTTCGAGCTGACGGTTCACGGCCAAACACACGACCTGACCACGCTGGAAGTGCAACTGCTGCGCTACTTCCTGGACAACGACGGCAAGGTGCTGTCGCGCGGACAAATCCTGGAGGACGTGTGGGGCAGCGACTCGAACGTGATGCCGCGGACGATCGACAACTTTGTGCTGCGGCTCCGCAAGCTGATTGAGCCGAACCCGTCGGCCCCGCGCCACATCCTGTCCGTGCGAGGCACCGGCTACCGCTTCCTCATCAAGCCGGAAGCGTGACCGTGGGACAGGTTTGTAACCCGCCCCACAAGGCTGCTACTTCTTCTTTTTCTTGGCTTTCTTTTTCGGAGTCTCTTCTTCTTCCTCGTCCTCCATTTCGAGGTCCGCGAATTCATCGTCGCCGAGATCGAAGTCGGCGGTCTCGGCGCTGTCAATCGATTCCTCGTCGAGGTCGAACTCGGAACCTTCTGAGGCTTCCTCAAACTCGTCGCCATCATCGGCACCGGGCTTGATGCCTTCGCGTTCGAAGGCGTCGATGTCTTCTTCCTCGAAGCTGTCGCCGCGCGGAGTTTTGGACGTTTCGACTCCGGCCTCTGCTGCGACGCCCTCGCCAGCCTCAGCATCCTCGGACTTCTTGCCTTTGTTGGGATCGTCGTAGAACGCGACCGCGTACAGCAGCGGCCAAACCACCGCCGCCAGCAAGACCAGTAAGCCTGTCGAGACCACGGCGACGCCCAACAGCGGTTTGTTCCAAAGATCGTGCCGAGGAACGGTCAGAGCCGTCCCCAGCAAATAACACAAATAGCCCCCCGGCACCGCGGCGACGAGCGACAGCAGAATCAGATGCAGCTTTCTCACGGTCGGTTTCCGGCAAGGTCGGACGGCGAATCTCAGGACATCAAGCTAGGCGGAGGCTCCCCGATCCGGCAAGAGCCTGGTTCGAGACACACCATTCCGTGTCTTCGACTTCGGAGCTACGACGGCTCCAGCTTGCGAAAACTTCTCGCTGCTTGAGCCACACGGACGACCGATACGACCGGCTGTGACGGCACAGAAGGCAAAACACAAAAGGCCGCGAGGGCAGACAGGATGGCGACAATTCATCAACATTCCGTTTTGACTGCCTTTTGCTTTCCGCCTTCTGACTTCTCCCAACCATGCACGCTGAAATCATCGCCATCGGGACCGAGCTAACCACCGGGGCCAAACTGGACACGAACAGCCAATGGCTGAGCATCGAGCTCGCCTCAGTCGGGATTCCGGTGTTGCTGCACACGACCGTTGCCGATGACCTGCCGGCAAATTTGGAAACTCTGCGAGCGGCCGTGCGGCGATCGGACTTCGTGCTCATCAGCGGTGGTCTTGGCCCGACGCTCGACGATCTCACGCGACAGGTCTTAGCCGAGCTGGCCGGAGTGGAACTGGTGCTGCATGAACCAAGCTTGCAGCACATCCGCGACATGTTCGCCAAACGCAAACGAATCATGCCGGAGCGCAACGTCATCCAAGCAATGTTCCCCGCTGGCAGCCAACCGATTGAGAATCCGCACGGCAGCGCGCCGGGGATTTGGTGGGAACTCACTCGGCCGGACGGTTCGACGTGCCGGATCGCCGCGATGCCGGGCGTGCCCAGCGAGATGAAGCCGATGTTCCGCGATCGCGTGCTGCCGCGACTGCCCCACTCAGACAAAGTCATCCGCCGCGCGCGAGTCAATTGTTACGGCGTCGGTGAATCGGCTTGCGAAGAGATGCTCGGCGACGTGACCGCTCGCGGCCGAGACCCCGAAGTCGGCATCACCGTCCACGAAGGGACGATCACGCTCCGCATCGAAGCTCACGGCGCGACCGAGTCCGAATGCGACGCGAAAATCGCTGCCACGAAACAACTCATCCACGAACGACTTGGTGAACTGGTCTTCGGCGAAGAGGACGAACAACTCGAAGACATCATCATCCGCGAATTGAATCGCCGTGGTCAGACAGTTGCGGTCGCTGATGAAGTCACCGGTGGAGTGCTGTCGTTGTGGCTGACGGCTGTGCCAGACAGCGAGAGCTGTTTTTTGGGCGGAGTGATTGGCTCGGCCGTGGGGCACGTATTCAACGTGCCCGTTCCGGGCGGGCAGGTTGAAAACCTACCCCACGAACGCGCTCGCCAACTGGCACAACAAACCCGCGAGCGATTCGGCTCCGACTTCGCGCTCGCGATTGCAGGCTCGCTGAAGACGGATGACATCCCTCGACTCGGCATCGCGCTGGCGGACTCGAACGGAGTCGAAGTGCAGGAACACATTCCCGTCGCCGATCTCTCGTTTGCGCGCAACCGTGCGGCGAAGTCGGCCCTCGATCTGCTGCGGATCAAACTGCGGAATTGATCATTCCTCTTCGCGGCCCCACGCGATCGCCAACTGCACCAGGACGTTGACGGCGGATTGCATCTCTTCCAGGCTCGTCCATTCGAGCGGTGAGTGCGGGTTGTGTTCTCCGGTCGAAAGGTTCGGAGTCGGCAGTCCCAGCGCGGTCAGCAGCGAGCCGTCCGTGCCGCCGCGGATGATCGACAGTTGCGGTTCGAGTCCGGCCGCTTCGGTGGCTTCCACCGCTTTGGCGACCGCTCGCGGTTCTTTCGCGAGGCCCTCGCGCATGTTGCGGTATTGCTGTTTGATCGCGACGTCGATGCTCGCCTTGGGATTCGCCTTCCGTTGATCGGCCGCGATCCGTTCGAGCAGGCTCGCGTATTCAGACAGTCGTTCGACCTCGAAGTCCCGCAGAATCATGCGAGCTTCCACGCGAGCCACGCCCCCTTCGATCGAATACGGATGAACGAAACCCTCACGGCCATCGGTCGTTTCCGGGCTGAGAGAATCGTTCGGTAGAGCGGCCAGGAATTCCGACAGAATGCGGATCGCGTTGACCATCGCTCCTTTGCCGACCGACGGATGTATGTTGATGCCGGTGACAGTCACGATGGCGAGGTCCGCCGAGAACGTTTCGTTGTCAATTTTGCCTTGTCCGTCGCCGTCCAACGTGTAGGCACACACCGCGCCGATTTCGTCCACGCTCAGGTGCTGAGTCCCGCGGCCGATCTCTTCATCGCAGGTGAAGACCAACCGAATCGGTCCGTAAGCGAGGTCGCGGCGTTTCATCAATTGCTCGGCGGCGGACATGATGACCGCAACGCCCGCTTTGTCGTCGGCCCCCAGCAGCGTCGTGCCGTCGGACGTGATGATTGTCCCGCCCAGCAAGTTGCAGAGATCCGGGTTCTCTTCGCCGCGAATGACTTTCGTCGGATCACCCGGCAGCACGAGATCGCTGCCGTCGTACTCGCGATGCACGATCGGCTTGACGTTCGTGCCCGATGTCTCCGGCGAGGTATCGACGTGGGCGACCCACGCGATCGTCGGCGCGTGATGTGTGACCGTTTGCGGAATCGTCGCCAGCACAACGCCCTGTTTGCTGAGCGTGACGTCCTGGAGTCCGAGTTGCTTGCACTCGTCCGCCAGCAAACGGCTGAGATCGAGTTGCTTGGCCGTACTTGGCGACGACTCGCTGTGCTCATCGGCCTGGGTGTCGATTTGGACGTACTTCAAAAATCGGTCGAGAAGTTCGAGCATGCTGTTCCCCAGTTTGAAAAACGGTATCACGGCTGTCTGCCGATCACAGTCAGACCATTTTTATCGCTGAACACGACCGGAACCAGAGCCGGCCATCAGTGATTCGATCTCGGCGCGGGTGACGATGTTGAAGTCTCCCTTGATGCTGTGCTTCAGGCAACTCGCTGCGACGGCGTAACGGATCGCAGTCGCGGGAGACGACAACTCTGGCGCGTTGAGTGCGAAGATCAAGGCCCCGCCGAAACTGTCGCCCGCTCCGACACGATCCACGATGTTGCGAATCTCATACGGCGAGTAAGTGCCGCTTGTGTCCGTCGGCGCGAGAAACGCTTGGTTCGCGGCAACGTCGAACAGCAGCGCGCCCCAATCGTTGTGCGATGCCGAAAAGCTTTCCCGCAGCGTGATCGCTACCTGCCGGACGTTCGGAAACTCGGCGACAATCTTCCGAGCAACCGCTTCGTATCCGGCGATGTTCAGCTCGCCGGCATCCACGTTGGTCGAAGCGGCGTGAATTCCGAGAGCGTGCTCGGCGTCTTCTTCGTTGGCGATGACGACGTCGATGAACGGCATCAACCCACGCATCGTTTCGCGGCACAAGTCCGTGGATTTCGTGCCTGGGCACCAGTTCCAAAGTTTTTTGCGAAAGTTCAAATCACACGACACGGTCAGCCCCAGCCGCTTGGCCGTTTGTACGCTGAGCTTCGCCGCCTCGGCCGCGTTCGCGCTGATTGCCGGCGTGATACCGGTGATGTGAAACCAATTCGCGCCGCGAAATGCGGTCTCGAAGTCGTAAGACTCGGCCGGTTGCAGTGCGATCGAACTGCCCTCGCGGTCGTAGGTCACGGTGCCGCCGCGCTGGTTGGCCCCGGTTTCGACGAAATAGATACCGAAGCGGCCGGACTTCACTCGGCGGATGAGTTCGGTTCCGACTCCCAACTTCTGAGCTTCCTGCACCAAACTGTCGGTAACCGCGTTGTCCGGCAGAGCCGTCAGGTACGACGCACTCCCACCTTGCAGAGCGACCGAGACCGCGACGTTCAATTCACCGCCGCCGAAAGTGGCCTCCAATCGGCCAGGGATGACCTGCGACAGTCGCAGAAATTCTTCAGGGCACAAGCGAAGCATCACTTCGCCGAAGGTTACGAGCTTGAGCGGCATGAAAAGTCCTTGGCTTCTGCGGTCCTTCAATAACCAACGACCAATAACCAATCGTCGGAATTGGTTATTGGTCGTTGGCGATAGCGGTTGGTCATTTGAAATCAGCGTTGAAAGATCGGCAGGTAGTTGTTCGGCATCTGCAAAATGATCAGCGCCATCGCGGTGCCGTACTCGATGCAGACGGTCGAGTCGGTCCAGGCTCCATCAGGAAGTTGGTCGCGAAGCAGCGTGTCTCGGATCGCCGGATACCAATCGTCCCACGCTTCGCCGCCAGCACGCCACATCGCTTGAGCGGCATAGTAATGCCCGTAGAAAAAATGTCCCTCGTACCGAGCCATCTGACCTTGCGGAGCAAACCGGCGGAGATAGCCGAGTCCACGATCAATTTCCTTGCCTTCGTACTGCCCAGCCGAATGCAACGCGACGACACCGGCAGCCGAACGTGGGAACCCGCTTTCGCCGCGGCGAAGCAGTTGATAGCGGAAGCCGCCATCGGAATTCTGGCACTTCTTGACGTACTCGATGCAACGATCGACCGTCTCCTTCGGGACGTGCAGTCCGGCGTTCCGAGCGGCTCGCAGTGCCATGATCTGGCAGACAGTCGCCGAGATGTCCGCATCGTCCGGTTTGGGTTGGTAGCGCCAACCGCCATCTTTGTTCTGTGTCTGCACGATCAACCGCACCGCGCGGTCGAGTTTTTCGCGCACATCAACTCGGCGCGACATGCCGTAAACTTCGGCGAGGAACAGCGTCGCAAAACCGTGGCCGTACATCGGGCCGTAGGACTCTTGTTCTTTGACGTGCAGGAAGCCGTTCGGCTTGGCAACCGACAGCACGAAGTCCACCGTCTGGTTGACCTGCTTGCCATATGGCCCGCGACCGGGAGTACTCCCGGACGACAGGAGCGCGATGCCGCTCAGCGCCGATACGGCCACGTTGCGGCCGAAGCCGCCGCCCGATCCGAACGAGCCGTCTTCACGTTGTTTCGCCGCCAGCCAGGCGAGGCCTCGGTCAATCGTCAACTGTGTCTGCGGCGTGACGAGGTTCTTCGGATTCGGTTGCGCGAGAACCGTGCGGCCCAGCGACGTGGCGAGGATCGCCAACAGCATGTCTCGGCGAGTCGGCATCGAACTTTGTCACTCCGGCAGCGGTTCGATGGTCACGCCCAGTGGAAAGTCCACTTTCATCACGGCGTAGAAGTCAGGCCCAAAACCGCGAATCTGGTCGCGTTTCAATTCGGCCAGTTCCAGTGTACCGCTCCAGACGATGCTCTTGCCTTGCGTGTGAACTTGGTTCGTCAGCACGAACGCTTTTTCCAGCGGGTACGCGAACAGCTTCATCAGCAGATCGATGACGTACTGAAACGTGTGCTGCTCGTCGTTGTGCAGAATGACGGCATACGGCGGTTGTCGCTTCGGCTGCGATTTTGGTTCGGGACGTGCCGGCTTTGGACGCACGACGACCTGCGGTTCCAACACGGCAACGTCCGATTCAGCGGTGTCGAATTCGTTCATGACCTGACCTCCTCGTGCGGTGAGCATCGTAGCAACTCGCGGCGGAAGCGTCTCGCCTTCTTTCGACGCAAGACGTATCGGCCACGGTTCACATCTGCGAGACGTTCGACGATGCCGCGTTCAGTTCGTAGGCGTGTGAGTACCACTGGAAGCCGAGCGGGTGGATATTCGCCGAGTGCTGGGCTTCGACGATGTTGTAGACTCGGTTGCGGAAGACGCTGGAGACGCTCAGCGGTTCGGTCAGGCCGCTGAAGACCGGATCGATCGGTAGCGGCGCGAGCGGTCGTCCGACCGTTTGCTGCTGCGGGGCCAGAAATCCGAATCGCATCTATTTCCAGTCGTGGAAGCTGTCGTAGGCATAGACCTGCAAGCGGTCGAGGTCGCTGTCGGTGTTGTTGAGCGGCGTCGGATCGGAGCCATTCAGGCCGTCATCGGTGATGGTCGCTGTCAGCGTGATCGACGGCGTCTGGGAACCAATCGTGTTGCGGACCTGAGTGCTGACCGTCAGCGTGGTCGACCCTCCGGCCGCGAGGTTGCCGAGGTTCCAAGTGATCGTGCCGGCAACCGCATCGACGATCCCGCCACTCGACGCGATCACATTTTGCAGCACGGTCACAGGAAAGTTCACGGTCACGACGACTCCGTTGCCGTCTTGGTTGCCGTTGTTCGCGACGTTGATCGTGTACGTCAGCGGATCGCCTGGGCTGACCATCGTCTCGCCGTCGTCGATGGTGATCGCGTAGTCGGGTTCCGCGTCGAACAGCAGCCGATCTTCCAACAGCATCCGTCGCCGCAGCGCTAGTTCCGGCGCAGCCTTCTCCGGCATGCGGACCAAACCTTTGGCGATCAATGCTCGCAACAGATACCGTCCCATGAGCCACCATCCCCGCAAGCGGTTCATGCTCGCGGATCATTCGGAATGTTCCGATCAACCAGACCCTTCGACACGGACGAGGCGCATAATCTGCGCCAACCATGACGTCTCGGTAGCCTTTCGGAACCGTAGGTTTCGTGACTTCAGCCTCCTTGAGCGAAGACTTTACCGTTCAACGAAACGCGACCAATCACGCGAACCGCGTCGGTCGCAGCGGTTGTGGCGGAGGGGTTCGGGCCACGAAATCGCAACTCGGTGCAAAGTGCCGAGTGAAGGGTGCAAAGTGCAAAATCGCGATGCCTGCGGGGCCGTTTGTTCGACATTCTTCACTTTGCACTCGGCACTTTGCATTCTCCAACAGCTCACACGAACTCAATTCACGATGTGATGATTTCGACTCCCGCACGCGCGTGTTACCATCGCGTCGCAATTCCCTAATCCCCAAACCCTAACCCCCAATCCCACCTCACATGGCACATTTCGATCACGGCTCCGCTCATCCCAAGGAAGTGGAAGACGAGGTGCAGGTCGCACGGCGATCGCGCATCGGCTTGTGGCTGTTCGCCATTTACTGCGCGGCCTATGGCGCGTTCATGCTGCTGAATGCGTTCGCTCCAAAGGTGATGGAGACGACGTTTGGCGGAGTGAACCTCGCCATCTGGTACGGCTTCGGCTTGATCGGCGGTGCGCTCGTGCTGGCGTTGCTGTATGCCTGGCTGTGCCGCGAAAAATCGATTTGAAGCGAATGCTTCTCAACACGATTGCGTTGAAAAATAATTCCCCCAAAGGATCACGATGATCTACGAACGTTCGACTCTGGCCGTTGTCATCTTCGCCATCTTCGTCGGCATCACGCTGGGACTCAGTTTCTATTTGGGACGACGAGCGAAATCGGCGTCCGGCTACTTCGCGGCTGGCGGCGGAATTCATTGGTTTGTGAACGGGATCGCGTTCGCGGGGGATTATCTCTCGGCGGCGAGCTTTCTCGGTATTTGCGGGATGATTGCGTTTTACGGGTACGACGGGTTTTTGTACTCGGTGGGCTATTTGGCGGGTTGGATTGTGGCGTTGTTCGTGGTGGCCGAGCCGCTCAAGCGGATGGGGAAGTTCACGTTTGCCGACGCGCTGGACAGCCAGTT
>CAMAWN010000021.1 GCA_945861865.1 Candidatus Kuenenia stuttgartensis
GAACGGCTCAGCGGCACCGAAGATGGCCAACCCAAGGTCTTCCGAGACTCGGCGATCGAAAACATCCGCGAGTTCTTTCAACGCTTCCGCGAATTGAACGTCCACTCCAGCGAACAGCTCGACCAACTCGTCGAGCAGTCGCACCGCATTTTGAGTGGCGTCGAACCGCAAGCGTTGCGCGAAACGTCCCAACTTCGTCAGCGCGTGGCCAGCGAACTGTCGGCCGTGCAATCAGTGCTGGACGGCCTGCTGGTCGATCGCCCGCGCCGCAACATCCTGCGCCGGCCTCGTTGAGGAGACCGCCATGCAACTCGTCGTTGATCCGACTGGCGTCGTGCGCTGTTTGTACGACGAAGCTTTGCCACTCGCCGACTTCGGCCGGCTGACGATCGCGCGCGGCTCGCACGTCGAGCCGACCGTCACCGGCGACTGGACTGCCGACCTCTCGCCGGTCGGCGGCCCCTGGCTCGGTCCCTTCGCCACACGCTCGGCGGCACTGACTGCCGAACGCGAATGGCTTGAAGCCCATTGGTTAGGCCATGGAGGAAACACGGATTGAACACGGACCCGGCGACGCACTCCTGCCGGTCATCCGTGTTTGATCCGTGTGAATCTGTGGCCTGGCCTTTGTCTGTCTCATTCTTGCCTCGCGTGTGCGGGGCGGTTGCTTTTGTTGGCGACCGCTCCGTGGCGGTCGCTGTCGATCTCACCAAGGAGTTTCCGCCATGAGTCAACACGATTTGAACCGAGAGATTTCCCGCGCTACCGGCGAGTCCGTCAGCACCATCGCCAACATGGGCTTCGTCGAACTGCGCCCCACGCCCTACGAGCACGAACCACTGACGATGGATTGGGACGAGCACGATGCCGAGCACAACGTGTCCGTCATCCCGCAGCGCCGCCGCCGACACAGCGCGGCGTAACAGGAATCACCGATCCGTCACGAGCCGCCACTCAATCACTCTTTCAGGAGCCCCACTCTTGCTGACCATTTCACGACAACTTGCCAAACAGATTCGCTCGGTGTTTCGCCGAGCGTTGCAAATCTCCGCGAGCCAGACCAATCAAGTGGTCTGGCTCGCGGGGGATGATTCCGGACTGCGCCTCCGCACTCAGAACTGGCGGGCCACCGCCGAATACCACTTGCCCGGATCACCTGGAACCGCGACGTCTGAATTTATCCCCGTGACGATGGAAGCCCTTGCCGCTTGCGAAGGCACAAAATCGGACGAGCCGGTCAGCGTCGAACGGCTCACGGACGAAACGGTCTTGCTGCGTTGGGACGACCGTTCGATTCCACAAACGTTTCAGTTCGATGCCAAGAAGCTGCGTCACGACCCGCGACCGGTCTTGCCGGAAGCCTGGGCGAGTAATCCACCTCGCTTGCTCACCGCGCTCAGCGACACGATGAAGATCGCCCCACCCGATGCCACTCGGTTTGCGATCAACTGCGTGCAATTGCGCCCCGACGGCGGACGCCTCGCGGCCACGGACACGCATCAATTGCTCATCGAGTCCGGATTTGCGTTTCCGGGAAACAGCGACGTGCTCATTCCGCGCACGACTTTGTTCGGCAGCCGTGAACTGCCGGGCGATCAGTCCATTGACGTCGGGTTCACGGCCAATCACGGCGTCTTCCGTGTCGGGAGTTGGACCTTTTGGCTGACGCTCGAAAAGCAAGGCCGCTATCCGGGCGTCGAGAACATCATTCCCGCCGCCGATTCCGCGAAGACCCGGCTGCATCTCTCTGTGGAGGACTTGTCCTACTTGTTGGAGGTCGTCCCACGACTCCCCACCGAGGCGGATCAGGAGGGTCGCGTGACCCTAGACCTCAATGGCCGCGTGGTTCTGCTGGCCAAGGGAGACGGGCCAGCGCCCGTCACTCAAGTCGTGCTGCGGAATTCGCACCGCAGCGGCGACGAGGTGCGGCTCAACACCGACCGGCGGTTCTTGGTTCACGCGGCCCAACTCGGCTTTCGCGAGATCGAGTTGCGTGACCCCGAATCACCGATCGTCTGCCGCGATGAACGTCGTGTTTACCTCTGGTCCGGGCTGGTCGACGGCCCAGCGCTGGAGGCCGGCCCGGACACGGTCCAATTCGAATCACCCCTCGCGACCACAACTTCGCCTCGACCCGCGCGGGCTGTCCCGCCACCGCGCCGAGCGAGAACAACTCCGGAAAGGAACTCCACACCCATGCCTCGCAATCGCATTGCCGAAACACTCGCCGCTTCGGCTCCGCCACCGGCTAACGGATCGGCCTCGCCACCGCCGAATCACAATGGCGATCACGACCATCGCGGCAGCTTCAATGCCATCCTGCAACAGGCCGAGACGGCGAAGACGTCACTGCACGACGCGTTCTCCCAGATCAACCTCTTGATCGGCTTGCTGAAACGTCATCGCCGCCAGTCAAAGCTCATGCAGACGACCCTCGCGTCGCTCAAGCAACTTCAAACGCTGGACGTGTGAGTGATGCGGGTTCTGCAACGTCGATGAACCGTGATCCACGAGGCGACCGCGTCTCGTGGATCACGTCCTTCCGGCGATTCAACCCATGGCAGAATCGCCACCTCTTTCGGATTTGGAGTCCGGAGCATGAATGCTCGCAAAAAGCTCAATCAAGCCAACGTCAACGGAGCGTTGCTGCTCGCGCTGGTCGTCGGCTGGCTGTTTCAGTCGCTCAGCGCGTTCGTGGTCGCCGCCCTCTTCTTTGCGGCGTCGGCCCTGTACGCCGGCGACATCCGACCGCGTGACAACCACGGTTCGACGTCGCACGACCTGTCGCCCAGGCCGCCACCGAATCACCGCCGATCAAGGCCGCGGCGAGATTGATCGGTCCTGATGTCTCGCCGTCGTCACCGTCCTCGCAAGAAAGGATCACCATGTCCCTCAAGGCCAGCGTCGGTTTTAGCCGCAAGATCGGCGAACCGCACTTCAGCTCGCGTGGAGCCAGCGTCCATCTGGAAGTCGAACTCGACGACGCTGTGCTGGAAGACCCTGCACAACTGCTCGAACAGATTCACGACACGTTTGAACTCGCCCGCTCGGCCGTTGACGCCGAACTCAGCGGCGCGACTTCATTACGTCGTCCCCTTTGTGAAGGACCGCTATTCGAGTCACATCCCTTGGCGATTGATCCGACCCTCAATCGCTGATGCGATGAGAGAGTGGATACGGAAAATGTCGCTTTCGCCGCGCGGAATCGCGTCGGCGCAAATTCATTCTCGAAACACGGAATACGGGGCCAGCCTTCGGGCTGGCCTCGTTTCACTTTTCTTTAGCTCTGCCGACATTCGATTTCGACATCACTTGAGAATGGCAGAACACCTTTCCGGGGACACTCAGTACTCGCGCATCACCGGCAAGACATCTCCAAGGTCAATCTGGATTCTGCGCAAAATATCGCAATGGCTTTGACAGAATTTGTCCAAGCTCACGGATATGCTGTTCGGTAAGCGTCCGGCGCAACACGTGTTGTTTGGCGTGGTAGCCTGATCCGGTTTCGGAAATTCACGAGACGAGATCAGGAGCAGCGTGATGAAGGGCAAAGGTCCGGGTCGGGATTTGGAACGAGAACGCGTGTGGCGTGCGTTGGTGGATCGGCAGCGGCTGAGTGGGTTGTCGGTTCGTGGGTTTTGTCGGCGTGAGGTCGTTTCGGAGGCGTCGTTCTATGCTTGGCGGCGCGAACTGCTGCGGCGTGATCGGGAGTCGTCGAGTGGTCAGCGTCCGGATCGCGAGTCGGAAGTTCGGCCGGCAGCGCGGCGATCTGCCGTGGCGCGGATGACTCAGACGACGACGGCGGCGGCGTTTCTTCCGGTGCTGATGGAATCGAATTCCGCTCACCTGGCCCGCGTGTTGGAAGTGACGTGTGCCGACGGTTCGCGTGTGAGTGCGTGGTCGGGGTGTGAGGTCGAGTTGTTGCAGGCGGCGTTGAGCGTGGTGACGCGGTCCGCTGGCGTGGGCAGGAAGCGTCGGGTGGCCTCATGCTGAGCCTGCCGGAGCCGGTGAAGATTTTTCTGTGCGTGACTCCGGCGGACATGCGTAAGAGCTTCGACGGGTTGGCCAATCTCGTGCGGGAATGGTTGCAAGCCGATCCGCTCTCCGGACACCTGTTCGTGTTTCGGAATCGGCGTGGCGATCGTGTGAAGTTGCTGTACTGGGACCGCGACGGACTGGTGCTGTATTACAAGCGGTTGGAAGCAGGGACGTTTCGCTTTCCCACGGTGACCAGCCAGACGCGGAGCGTGCAGGTGACGGCTCAGGAATTGTCGCTGCTGTTGTGGGGCATCGATCCGTCGAGTGTGACGCGGCAGAAGCGTTACGTGCGCTCGGCGGGATGAACGACTTCCGTCGTGTCGTTGCCGTTCCAGAAAATTCCCGGATTTGTTGACACAGGCGAGGCCCTTCGCGAGTAGTTGTCGGCGAGATGAGCACGGACGCCGACCTGAAGCCGAACCCCGCCGAATTGCCGGATGATCCGGCGTTCTTGAAGCCGCTGATCGTGCAACTGTTCGAGACGCTGCAGAAGTCACAGCAGCGCGTTCGTCAGCTTGAGCATCACATGGACTTGCTGCTGCGACGCGTGTTTGGCAAGAGCAGCGAGAAGCTCGACCCGCGGCAACTGGTGCTGGCCTTCGCGGAGTTGTCGGCGGAAACGGCTCCGCCCGCGACGAGTGAACCGCCCGCCGCACCGGATGTCCCGGCCGCGAACACGGCGAAGCAGAAGGGGCGCGGTCGGCGACGCACGCCCGACACGCTGGTTCGCGTCGAGCAGATTCACGATCTGAGCGACGAGCAAAAGCAGACGCTGGGCGGCGAACCGAATCTCGTGCTGATCGGCGAGGACGTCAGCGAGCAATACGAATGGGAACCCTCCTCGCTGTTCGTGATCGTGCATCGGCAGAAGAAGTACGCCCGCCGCGAGCAACAACTCGTCGTGACCAGCGACGATCCGCTGGAGCAAAACGTGATCGTCGCCGCGAAGCCGCCGCAGCCGATTCCCGGCAGCGAAGCCGGTCCCGGCTTGCTGGCTCAAGTCTTGGTCAGCAAGTACGGCGATCACCTGCCGCTGCATCGTCAGGAACGCATCTTCGCGCGCCACGGCGTGCGGTTCTCACGACAGACGATGTGCGACTGGTGCGCCGGCTGCGCGAAACTCTTTGAGCCGCTGGTGTCATTGATCAAAACGCAGGTGCTCGGCTCGCACGTGCTGCACACCGACGACACGCCGATCAAGATCCGCGATGCGCACGCGAAGGAACAGCTCACCGGCCGGATGTGGACCTACGTCGGCGACGAATCGCAGCCCTTCACGTTCTTCGAGTTCACCCGCTCGCGCGAACGCGATGGCCCCGCCCGCGTGCTGGCGAACTTCCGCGGCTACCTGCAAGCCGATGCCTTCAGCGGCTACGACGGCGTGTATCTCGATGCGCGCGGTGCGATCGTCGAGGTCGCCTGCTGGGCTCACGCACGACGCAAATTCTTCGAGTGCCGCGACAGTGACTCGCAGCGCGCCCACCTCGCGCTGGCACGCATCCGGCAACTCTACGAGATCGAACGCCGTCTCGCGGAACAGGTCGCCGGCGAATGGCGTGACTTGTCGCTGACGGAACGCGCCGCGCGAATCGCCGCCGTCCGTCAACAAGATGCCCGCCCGATCCTGGCCGAGTTCCACACCTGGCTCGACGAACAATCCACGCAGGTCTTGCCCAAGAGCCCGATCGCGGCCGCGCTCCGCTATGCCCTCAATCAGTGGGCCGCGCTGTGCCGCTACACCGACGACGGCCAACTGGCCATCGACAACAACGCCGCCGAACGCACGCTGCGCGGCCTGGCGATCGGCCGCAAAAATTGGCTCTTCGTCGGCAGCGAACAAGGCGGCCACACCGCCGCCACGATCTTGACCTTGATCACCAGCGCCGTCCGCCACCGCCTCGACCCGTTCGCCTACCTCCGCGACCTACTCCGCCGTCTGCCAACCATCGCCGAAGAGGATCTCGTCAACTTGCTCCCCAGCCACTGGCAACCCGCCTGAACCAGACGAACTACGTGATCTGCCGGACGCTTACGCTGTTCGCAACTCTCGCATGATGAGATGGAGTGGACGATGGCAGAGTTTCTTGCACTTAACGACAGTGGCGCTTGCTGCAAGCGAGGATCGGGCGTCAGAACGGGGAGACCGTCGCCGAGTTGGCGGTCGAGTTGCAGGGCTCGGAAAAGACGATTCGCCGAGGCTCGGCAGCGGCCCCATTGAAGCTGGAATCTGCGAGTCGAGTCGAATTCATGCCGTCGCCGCTGCTCTCGTAGTGTGGGGCGGATCCTCGACGACTTGCTTCGGTCGATGTGACCGGAGCAGCCAAACGCACGTTTCAGGCAACCCGGTCAAGCCCCGCCGACGCCCAACTGTTTGGATGCGATTGGCGATCGGTACTATCGCCGGAAATGAGCCCCGCAAAAAAACGAATTGAACCCTGCCGTTTGAGAAGTTGGACCGAGGTGCTGGGGAGAGATCGTCTCACAGGCTCCGCGCTGAAGCATCTGACTCGGCGATGCCAAATCGTGCAGACCAATGGCGAAAGCTATCGCCTCCAGAACGCCAAGCGCCGCCGCCGATGTCACGACTGATCGACGGCGTCACACTCGAACCCGCAACCGCGACTGTTCCCTGAAACGACGGAGTCACTAACCCATGCCCGCCGAGCCGACTCACCGCGAACATCTGCAATCGTTGGCGTGGTTGGTTGGCGATTCAACCAGTGACTTACAAAGTGTAACGGCGTAGAGTGCGCCGAAGAGTTTTGAACGTCGGAACTGTCTGTGTCCTTTCTCGAATATCGAAGGAGAATCCCAATCATGAAACGTATGAAATTGTCGTTTCTTTGCGCCTTGGTGCTAGGAGCTTTGATCGGCCTGTTGAACGTATCGAATGAATCAAAGACTGCGGTGCAAGCACAAGACGGGGCGAAGGCTGCGAAACCGAAAAGTTCAACGACAGATAAACCTGCCGATCAACTCGCTCAACGCGCCGCCATCGACAAGACGACGCAAGGCTTTGTCGAGGCATTCTCGCGCGGCGATGTCGATCAAGTCGCAGCCTACCTGTCCGAGGGTGCCGAGTTGGTCTCCGATGAGGCTCCTCCTCTGCGGGGACGCAGTGTCATCGTCCAGGCGCTGACGAATCATTTTGCCGAGCATCCCAAGAAAACAATCACTCGTGAGGTCGAGTCCTTGCGGTTCAAGTCGAAACTCTCCGTGATTGAGGAGGGCCACATCAAAGTGTCCGTCGGGAATGAAGCTCCGAAGAACATGCGATACAGCCTGGACCTGATCCACGAGGACGGCAAATGGCTGATCGTCGGCGTTCATGAGTGGCCCTCCAAAAACGCCGACCTCATGGACCTGGAGTGGTTGATTGGGAGTTGGGAGGCCAAGCGGGCCGATGCCGAAGTTCACACGACTTATGAGTGGTTCGGTTCCAAGTCCTACATCCGTGCCACCACGACGGTGCGCGAAAAGGATCGGACGTTGACCGCCATGCAGATGATCGGAATCGACCCCCGCACGGATGAGCTGCGGATCCTGACATTTGAATCCGACGGGGGGTTCGCCGAAGGCACGTGCACGCGCGAAGGGAACACTTGGATCTTTGAGTCGCACGGCGTTCTCGCCGACGGCGGCGAATTATCAGCAACGAACATCTTGGTCCGAGTGAATAGCGATACGACGACGTGGCAGCCGGTCAATCTGCAACTGGGTGACGAGACGATTGACGACCTTCCGCCTCTCAAAGTGACCCGGCTGAAAACGACAAAATGAACCGTCTAAGCACCTGTTGAATCGATCGGACAATTCACTGACTTTCAACCAAACTGGAGCAGATTGATCATGAAACGATTAGCACTTGTGACGATTGTCGCCGCCGCTTGCCTGTGGTTTGTATCCCCCGAGATCTTCGCACGAGGGGGTGGCGGTGGTGGTGGACGAGGCGGCGGAGGCTTTGGAGGTGGCGGTGGTGGAGCCGGCGGTTTCGGCGGAGGTGGGGGTCATCCGGGCGGTGGAGCGGGTGGCGTCGGCGGAGCCGGAGGTGGAAGTCGGCCTGGAGTTGGTGCCGGAGGAGCGGGTGGCGCGGGTCGGCCTGGAACCGGTGGCGTCGGTGGAGTTGGAGGCGCCGGTAAGCCGGGTGCTGGTGGCGTCGGAGGCGCGGGTAAGCCGGGGGGTGTGAATGTGGGTCGGCCGGGTGCTGGTGTTGGTGGCGTCGGAGGCGTTGGTAAGCCGGGTGCCGGAGTCGGTGGTGTTGGTGGTGTGGGTCGTCCGGGTGCTGGAGTTGGTGGTATCGGTGGCATTGGAGTTGGTGGCGTCGGCGTGCGACCTGGTGGTGCTGCCGCGTTGGCGAAAGGCACAACTTTTCGTTCGGCAGCCGCGTTGGGAACTCAAGGGGTGGCGGTCCGAAACGGTTTCGCAAGCCAGTATCCCGGATTGACGGCACGATGGCTCGGCCCGACTTGGCGACCTTTCACCTGGGCCGCGATGTCGAGTTATGGTGGCTACGGGTCCGAACCAACCTACTACGACTATGGCACGTCCACGGTTTACCAAGGAGACACGGTCTATGTGAATGGCGACGCGACCGCGACCTCCGCCGAGTATGCGTCCCAGGCAACGGCGATCGCAGATGCCCCTCAACCAGCCAGTCCGCCGAAGGACGATGAGTTTATGACGATCGGTGTGTTCGGCATGGTTCAAGGAGATGAAACGGTTGCCAGCCAAGTCGTGCAGTTGAAAGTGAATAAAGAAGGGGTCATCCAGGGCGAGTATTACAACGCGACGACGGACACGACCGAGAAGCTCGCTGGTTCCGTGGACAAGAAGACTCAGCGGGCCGCTTGGAAAGTTGGAGACAATCAGAAAGTCGTCTATGAGGCGGGCATCGCGAACCTGACCAAACCTGAGACAACCATGCTCATCCATTATGGCAGTGATAAGACCCAGCAATGGACTCTGGTGCGCATCGAGAACGAGCAAAAGTAGGGGATGAATTAGAAAATGCCTGGTGGTGGTTTCAGAACCGTAGCCACGTTCGCCAGAACGTGGGACGACTCGCGAACCCCCACGTTCTGGCGAACGTGGCTACGGACCCTTCGCTCACTCAACCCTTTCGATTTAGGGAACAACCATGATGATGAAGAATCGAGTTCTGACTTTTGGCCCGTGTCTCGCCTTGGCCATCGGCATTTTTGCTGGCTGGTTCTTGGCGACTGACAAGTTGGAATCACCGGCGTTGGGACAGACACGGCCACCGGAGAAGCTCGACCGCACAGTCCTGCCGATCCCGGAGCCGAAACTTGCGCCGATCACCGAACTTGATGTTCGCAATACAAAGGCACCGCCGCGATTCGAGGTGAAGGCTCCGGCGGGTGCACCGAACGTGCTCATCGTGTTGATTGATGACATGGGGTTCGGACAGGCCAGCGCTTTTGGTGGGCCGGTTCACATGCCGACGCTGGAGCGGATGGCGAAAGGCGGGCTGAAGTACAACAAGTTTCACACGACTGCGCTGTGTTCGCCAACGCGGGCGGCGTTGCTCAGCGGACGCAACCATCACATGAACAACATGGGCTCGATCACCGAGACTGCGACCGCGTTTCCCGGCCAAACCGGACAGCGTCCCAACAGCGTGACACCGCTGGCCGAGATGCTGCGGCTCAACGGATATAGCACGGCCGCATTCGGCAAGTCGCACGAGACGGCCGCGTGGGAGGTCAGTCCGTCCGGGCCGACCGATCGCTGGCCGACTCGTTCCGGCTTCGACAAGTTCTATGGCTTCATTGGGGGCGAGGCGAATCAATGGTCGCCGGCGCTGTACGAAGACATGACGCGGATCGAGCTGCCTCACAATCCGAAATACCACTTGATGACCGACCTCGCCAACCAAGCGATCAAGTGGACCAGTTCGCAGAAATCGCTCACGCCGGACAAGCCGTTCTTCACCTACTTTGCTCCGGGGGCGACTCACGCGCCGCATCATGTGCCGAAGGAATGGATCGCCAAGTACAAAGGCAAGTTCGATCAGGGTTGGGACAAGCTGCGCGAAGAGACGTTGGCTCGGCAGAAGAAATTGGGAGTTGTGCCGCAGGAGACGAAGCTCGCGACCAAGCCCGAAGCGATCAAGGATTGGGACACGCTGAGTGCCGACGAGAAGCGGCTGTTTGCTCGCCAAATGGAAGTCTTCGCCGGGTTCGGTGAATACGCCGACTACGAAGTGGGCCGGCTGATGCAGGCGATTGAAGACCTTGGCCATTTGGACAACACGCTCGTCTTCTACATCGTGGGAGACAACGGCGCGAGTGCCGAAGGGACCATGAACGGCGTGTTGAGTGAGATGAGCTACTTCAACGGCGTGACGGAAACCGTTCCGGATGTCCTGAAGCGGATCGACGACCTGGGCGGCCCGAAGACCTACGGTCACTACGCGGCAGGCTGGGCCGTGGCGGGAGACACGCCGTTCGCGTGGACGAAGCAGGTCGCCGGCAGTCTCGGCGGCACTCGCAACGGAATGGTCGCCCACTGGCCCAAGGGCATCAAAGCGAAGAACGAAGTGCGTTCGCAGTGGCATCACGTCATCGACATCGCGCCGACGATTCTCGAAGCGGCCGGCCTGCCTGAGCCGAAGTCGGTGAACGGGACGGTGCAGACGCCGATCCAAGGCGTGAGCATGGTCTATACGTTTGCGGACGCGAAGGCGAAGGACCGGCATCGGACTCAGTACTTCGAGATCTTCGGCAACCGGGGCCTCTATCACGACGGCTGGCTGGCTCACACCGTTCACCGCGCGGCTTGGGAGATGACGCCACGCCGTCCGCTGCTCGAAGACAAGTGGGAGCTGTATAACGTCGATGAAGACTTCAGTTCGGCCAACGATCTCGCTGCGAAGCATCCTGAGAAGCTCAAGGAGTTGCAGGAGCTATTCTTGAAGGAAGCGGTCGCCAACCATGCGTTGCCGCTTGATGACCGGGTTGTCGAAAGGGTCAACGCCGCACTCGCTGGACGTCCGGATTTGATGTCCGGCCGCACGTCGTTGACGGTTTACGAAGGCATGACCGGGATGTCCGAGAACGTCTTCATCAACACCAAGAACCGTTCGCACACCATCACCGCCGAAGTGCAGATTCCCGACGGCGGAGCCAACGGCGTCATCCTGTCGCAAGCGGGCCGCTTTGGTGGCTGGGCGTTGTATCTGAAAGACGGCAAGCCGACCTACACGTACAACTTCCTCGGCCTATCGGCGTCCAAAGTCGCCGCGTCCAAGCCGCTGCCCGCAGGCAAGGCAACCATCCGCTATGAGTTCACCTACGACGGCGGCGGTCCCGGCAAAGGTGGCAAAGGCACGATCCTAGTCAACGGCGAGAAGGTCGCTGAAGGTCGGATCGATAAGACGCAGCCCAATATATTCTCGGGCGACGAAGGCGCGGATGTCGGTCAAGACGGCGAGACAAACGTGAGCGACGATTACAAGGAAGGCGACAACAAGTTCACCGGTAAGATCGAGAAGATCACCGTCTCGTTGAAATAACGAGGACTCGCTGCCGACAAACCGACTTGCAGCCGTCAGAAGTCGATCTTCGCCCGGAGTCCGAAGAGCAGCGATGTGTCGGCCCGTTCGCGGAACGGAGCGATCACCTGAAGGTCGGGCGTGATCTGACACCACGGCGTGACCGCGACGTTGTAGTACAACTCAACGCCCTGCTCGTCGCGCAACGGCAACAGCACGGGGGCCAGGTCTTTCAACGGTTCGCTCACACCGAGGTAAAAATACCCGATGCCGAACGAGTCGGCCGTCCGTCGCGCGATCGGACTCGCCCCGCTCATCCCGATGCTCGCGAACCACCGGATCGGGCTGGGGTTGTTGTCCGCGATGCCAAGATTGCCGAACACTCCCCACTTCCGATGCGGATCGTCCGGTGACACATGCAGAGCCTGATCGAAGTTGTAAGCCAGACACCACGAGCCGCTCTGCGGAGTGCCCGCGACCACCAGTCCCGCGATCGGGTCGAGATAGGCAGAGGGCGAAATGTCCGAGTACGTCCCGCTGCTGTATGTTCCCGAAATGCCCTGATGACCGGGGAGGTCGAAGAAGTTGGTTTGCAGATTCGCCTGCGCGAAGATCGTGGCCCCGTTGTCGAAGAAGGTGTCGAATCCGCTCACGGTCGGCGTGTTATTCGTGTCGAACACCGCCGCCGCGAACATCGGCTCATGGTTTTTGAGGTAAGCGGCCCCTGCCCCAAACGTCGAGTACGGAACGGTGCGGGCATAGACGGGGTTGAACATCATCGCCGTATTTTGAAACCCGGTCAGAGCACCGGCCCCGGTCAGCGGCTGCTTGAAGTCGTCGAACGTGTTGATCTTCCCGGCGTAAACCAACATGTCCTCGGACAAGAACTGAGTGAACTTCACGCCGGACAAAGCGCTGACTGTTCCAATCGGAAATGGAAGCGCGGACATGAGGTTCACCGGCATCAGCGCCCCGGTGAGCGAGTTGGCCGACTCGCCATATCGAGTCTCGCCGTGCAGCGTGATGAACGACCCTTTCCAGAGTCCGAGCTTCTCGCCGTCCAGGTTCAGGAAGTAGTCGTTACGCCCGCCGTACTGAAACTGCTGCTCCAGCCCCCCGTTCGTCACCCCCTGATAGAATTGTGTGGTGCTGATATCGAAGGCGATCCCGTGGGCCGCGAGTTCCGATCGTGTGCCGAACCAATCACCCGTCAGCTTCGATCGTTCAAATAGTGGCCCACTGAACGGCGACGGAGGCGGTGCTGTCAGGGGGGCCGAGTGCTCGATCATCGGGGCGACGGCTGGGGGCGCGGCTTGACTTTCCGGAACCGGAAGATCGTCCGGCGACTGGGCAAGTGCGGTCGCGGCCACTGTGGTCACAGCGACGGTGAACACGACGCGAGCGAGCGAACTTACGAATCGAATGCGAGATAACATCCAGCAGCCTCCATCTCCCGTCATCGGCAAGTCAACAATACAGATTCTGCGAGATGAATCGGCTCGTCCGTGTAATTGGGATTAGTCCGCGCTGCCGGTCCTGCCTGAAATGCCGGCGGCAATTGGCTGAGTCTGCTGGTAGTTCCGATTGCGATGGCGTTACTGCATGAAGCAAACCCTCGAATTGGCCGTTGTGGTAGTCTTTGTCGGGCACTCGGTGATGGCGCAGGATCGGCCAGTGGTACACACTTTTTTCCAAGACGCCGCACGAGCATGTCGCAAAGTGGGGCTACGCCGGATACTCAGGGCCGGAGTTCTGGGGGAAAGCTCGATCCGTCCTACCGACTGGCCCGCAGTGGCGAGCGACGGCTTAGCTGAAAACACACCATTAGCTGAAAACACATCAGGAGTCTTCATCATGGCCAAGAAATCATCCGCTGCGCCAACCACTGCGTCCGAACTCCCTGAACAACCGCCAGCGACAACCGCCGTACCTCGTGATCTGGAAGGACTGCTCGAGCTCTGGCAGACGACGGCTCCGTATGATCCAGCGCGTCCGTTGGATTCGCGGGAGACTCGGTACGAGCAGGGCCAGGCGTTGCGAGAGCAGACGCCGCGCGAGGCGCATGCCTCATGGACGCCGCCAGCGGATCGGGCGGACCCGGTGGCGACGGTGTTGGCGAGCAACGTTGGGCGTGAGGAGAGTTTGATCCCGTTGCGCATGGGACGCATGGCAGAGTCGCCGTTTGCGTTCTTGCGTGGAGCGTGCGCGGTCATGGCGGGGGACTTGGCTCACACGCCGATCAGTGGGCCGCAAGTTGTGATCGACGGCGACGCGCACATCAACAACTTCGGGTTGTATGGCACTCCGCAGCGGGATGTCGTGTTCGACATCAACGACTTTGACGAGGCGACCGTCGGGCCTTGGGAGTGGGATTTGAAGCGGCTGGTCGCCAGCGTGAATGTGGCCGGCCGCGAGAACGGCCTCGATGCCGAGGAACGGCGCTCGGCCGTGATGCGCTGCGTCGGCGGGTATTCGCTCAATGCTCAGCGGCTGATGAAACTCGGAGTCTTGGAAACCTGGTCGCTGTTCGCCTACGCCGAACTGGAACGGAACGAAGCGGCCCTCAAATCGGTGGGAATTCAAATCGGCAACAAGTTCCGAGCGGTCGTCAAGAAGGTGCTGACGAAGGCTCGACGGACCCACAGCGAGGCACTGTTGGAGAAGGTCGCTCGGCGGCAGGCGGACGGTGGTTGGCGGTTCGTTGAAGATCCGCCGATCCTGACGAGCCTCGACGACGCCACGCGGAAGAAGGTCATCGCGTCTCTGACCGAGTACGGCGAGTCGCTCCCGGCGGAGAGAGGGTTCATGCTGAAACGCTACTCGGTCGCGGACGTGTGTCATCGCGTGGTCGGCGTCGGCAGCGTCGGGACGCGAGCGTATCTCGTGCTGCTGTTCGGCAATGGCGACGACGATCCGCTGTTCCTGCAAGTCAAAGAGGCGGTCGCACCGGCTCACGCTCCGTACTTGCCGCCGCTGCCCGTGCGAATCCAGCACGAAGGCTTCCGAGTCATCAGGACTCAGCGGCTGTTGCAATCACTCGGCGATCCGCTGCTGGGCTACACGACCATCGACGGCCGGCACTATTTCGTGCGGCAGATGAAAAACCTCAAAGCGTCGATGCCGATTGAATTCCTCACCGGCGAACCGTTCGAGTTCTGGGGCTGGACCTGCGGAGTCCTGCTGGCTCGCGCACACGCTCGCACCGGCGACATCGCCAAGATCGCCGGCTACATCGGCAAGTCCGACGCTTTCGCCACCGCGCTCGCCGACTTCGCCGAAGCCTACGGCGACCAAACCGAACGCGACCACGCGGCACTTGTCGAAGCTGTACGGACGGGGCGCGTCGAGGCGATCCATGAAGACGATCGTTAGTCGTAATCGCATCCGACGTGAAGAGACACATCATGCTCGCGAAAACCTGGATCGAATATCTTCCGTTGTGGGCGCTGTTCGCAGCCACAGTGCTGCTGGTGCTTGGGGCCATCGAGGGCGGATACCGCCTCGCCGTTTTCCGAACGCGACAATCCGACAAGGGGATTGATGCTCCGATCGGCTCCGTGATTGGCGGCATACTCGGCCTGCTGGCGTTTCTCTTGGCGTTCACGTTTGGGATAGCCGCATCCCGCTTCGATACGCGTCGGGAATTGCTGCTCAACGAAGTGAATGCCATCGGCACCTGCTATTTGCGAGCGGACTTGGTGCCGGACCCCGAACGCCTCGAATCCGTCAGCGTCTGCGGGAGTATGTGCATCTTCGAGCCGAGTTGGTGAAACAGCCTCAGACGCTTCCGCAAGTTCTCTCCCGCTCGGAGATATTGCAGGATGAGCTTTGGTCTCAAGCGATTCGCGTCGCGAAGAAAGACAGCAGTTCGGAGATGCACGCCTTGTTCGTCGATTCGTTAAATGAGGTGATCGACTTTCACACGAAGCGTTTGGTCGTTGGCCAGTACCATATTCCCGATGCCATCTGGCTGGCCTTGTACGTTGTCTCGATGCTTTCGATGGCCGGCGTGGGTTATCAGTTCGGACTGGCAGGCTCGCGCGACATCGCGATCAGCTTCTGTTTGGCTCTGGCCTTCTCGATCGTGATCGGCCTGATCGCGGATCTGGATCGAGTCTCCGAAGGAACCCTGCAAGTCAGCCAACAACCGATGATCGAACTCGACCGCAAACTCGGAGCGTCGGTGCCTTGATGCAATTGGTGGGGCCAAGCTGCGGTCGTCGGATCGCAACCCATCAGGAGCAACTGACATCGCTGAGCGCCGGCATTGGCAGCGCGACGGTCATTGATCGGCGCTATCGACCCCGGTCGTTCCAAAGTGAATGAATTCGGGTACCAGGCTGCAACGTCTTGTGCGACCATAACTAACGACTTCGTCCACATCCTCAAAGGGCTCGAAAAAAGTTCAATAGACATCCTGTCATCCCGACTTGGCAGGACAAGGGGCTCTTTCGCAATCGGCCAATCCGCTGGTCGATTTCCAGTTAACGCCTGCCGCCCGTTGCCCGCGTCGGTCCGACACACCGACTCAGTTCGGCCCGATATATCGGCGCACGCTGGGCGACAGCTAAGCCGCCTTTCTCTCAAACGACTGCACCAGCCTGCCGACGTACGACCGGATTTCAATCTTGCCCCGCGACAGCTTGCGAACAGTCTTCGGCGTTGGTTTGCGAATCGGCGGCAGATGATCGCGCCCCAAGTGACTGCGTCGTGTGTTGTAGTAGTCCAGGGGCGGGCGCAATTCTTGTACCGTTGCGTATCAGGTCTCCAAGTTCAGTTCGTTGTCCGCCTCTTAGACAACTGTGGCCGCTGATTGATAATCGCTGCCAAGTATGGACAGCTCCAATGCAGCGCCCGTGCAGCGCTTTCTAAAAAGCTGACAAAAACCGGTGGAATTCAACGGCTTGGACGGGGGTCGATTCTCCCCCGCTACTGATGTGGCAATTACGGAGAAGGTCGTGAATCGCTCCGAGTGCAGTAGACGGTGTAAGCGGTCGGCTGGTGTGATACGCGCCAGTACCCGCGGATGGAATATCCGAGAATCAAGGAAGTCATCCACGACACGCTCGCTGGCAAGGACGATTACGCCGACTTCCGTCACAAGGTCGAAATAAGAATCTCCCGAAAACATTGTCTGTTCGTCGCCCATCGTTAAAGCAGGAGTCCGTTTTGTCGCTGTTGGCTTCAACGGCCGTGAAACGCAGAACGATAAGATCCTCCTTCAGATTGTCGTCCGGACTTCCCCATTGATGGCATCGAGGACATCGCCAGCTGATTGGAAGAACCAGTCGAGGTCTGTGTTGTTGGGAGCCGCGAGGCTGCCGTTGATCTTGTCAGCCGCGTTGTTGTCGTTCTGCACGGTCGTGGCGTTGAGCACTGTCGAGCCATTGGCTCCCCCACCGCTGAGCAGATTCGCTATACGCGTGGGGTAGGGGTTGGTACTCGTCCATTCGGCCATGATCGCGGTCAGCGCCACGGCGTTGCCGCTGTACGACGTTGTGCCGCCGATAAGAATGTCTTCGTCGGTTCCGCCTGCCAGTGTATCGATTGCCGCGCCGCCAATGAGTAGGTCGCGGCCAGTGCCGCCGATAAGTGAGTCTGTATCGGCCTCGCCATCAAGGACATCATTGTCCGCTCCGCCGTCGAGTGTGTCGGCACCGAGACCGCCCGAGAGTGTGTCGTTGCCGATTCCACCCAGCAGCTTGTCTTTGTCGTTGCCGCCGTCCAATGAGTCGTTTCCCGCGCCGCCGTCGAGCGAGTCGCCACCAGCTCCGCCGAAGACCTGATCATTGCCGTCACCGGCCAGCGCGGTATCGTTGCCGAGCCCGCCCTGAATCGTGTCCGCTCCGGCATTGGCGGTGAGCGAATCGTTGCCGTCGCCACCGTCGAGCGAATCGGCGTTCGCTCCGCCGATCAGCACGTCGTCGCCGGCGGCACCGATCAGAGTGACAACGCCGCCGAAGAGCGTCGCATCGAACTTGTTCGCACCGGCCCCGCCAGTCAGGAATGCCGCTTCGATTTGCGTGTGTGTATCGGTTCCCAAGCCGGTGAGTTGAGTCGCGTTCAATACCAAGTTGATGTTCACCGTCTCGCTCAAGCGATCCGTATCGAGTCCGCCGTCGAACGAATCGTTGCCGGCTTCGCCAGTGAGCGTGTCGTTGCCGGCTCCGCCCAACAGCGTGTCGTTGCCAAGCTGACCGTTGAGCGAATCCGCCCCGTCACCGCCTTCGAGTGAATCGAGACCCTCGCCACCGAGCAGCGTGTCGCCACCGAGGTTGCCTTTGAGGGTGTCGTTGCCGAGGCCGCCATCCAGCAAATCCGCGCCGCTGCCACCGAGCAGTACGTCGTTCGCCGCGCCGCCTACGAGCGTGACCGGTCCCAGTGTGAACGCCGAAGCGTCGAACGTGTTGGTTGCCGCGCCACCAGTGAGCAGTGCTCGTTCAATGGCCACGAGGACGTCGCTGCCCAAACCAACCAGTGCGGTATCGGTCAAAACGAGACTGGCCACGTCGGCGGTTTCCGAGAGCAGGTCGTCGCCGCCGCCGCCGTTCAACGAATCGTTCGCCAGGCCGCCGGTCAACGTATCGTTTCCGGCATTGCCTTCGAGTGTGTCCGCGCCATCACCGCCGACCAGCAGATCGTCGCCAGTGCCGCCGATGATCGAGTCACTGCCGGTGCCGCCCGTCAGCATCGTTCGGCCGGTGAAGGCCGAGGCATTGATCGAGCCACCCGCGTTGCTCAGTGTGAGACGTACAAGCTCGATCGACATGAGCACGTCCATGCCGGTTCCGGTCAACAGATTGCCGGACAACGTGTACGCTGCCGAGCCACTCTCGACCACAACGTCCGTTCCCGCGTCGCCGTTGAGTTGGTCATCGCCCGCTCCACCAGTGAGTTGATCGTCGCCGAGATCGCCCTCCAGCACATCGTTGCCGGCACCGCCAATCAACGTGTCGTTCCCAGCCGCTCCACGCAGGGTGACCAAGCCCGCGAAGTCTCTTACTGTCAAAGTGTTGTTGCCCGCGCCGCCAGTGAGCGAGACCTCTTCAATGCTCGCCAATGTATCGGTGCCCAGCCCGATCAATTGCGCGATCGTCAACATGAAGTTGACATCGCCAATTTCGACCAACCGGTCCTTGCCGGCACCGCCGACCAGCGAGTCGTTGCCGAGATCGCCCGTCAATGTGTCGTCGCCGGTTCCGCCCATCAGCGTGTCGTTGCCGCCCAAACCGACAAGCGAAACCGCACCCAGCGTGAACTCCCTGGCGTCGAACTTGTTCCCTGCGGCCCCGCCTGTCAGGAACGCACGCTCGATACCAAGCAACATATCGGTTCCGATACCAGCCAACGCCGAATTCGACAGGGTGAGATTGACGTTTGCCGTCTCGACAACAACATCGCTCCCTTCGCCGCCGTTCAAGACATCGTTGCCGGCTCCGCCAGTCAGCGAGTCGTTCTCACCCAGCGCGATCAGCGAATCGTTGCCCGCTCCCCCATCCAGCACATCCGCCGAGCCGGTTCCGGTCAGCGTGTCGTCGCCATCGCTGCCAAACAGCATGACCGGTCCGAACGAGAAACCACTCGCGTTCAGCGCGTTCTTGCCTTTGCCGCCCGTCAGTTGTGCTGACTCGAAACCGGAAAGCACGTCGAGGCCCAGACCCACCAACGACGTGTTTGTCAGCGTGAGATTCGCATCGGCAGACTCGATCAGCCGATCGGTCCCCGAACCGCCTGTGAGCGAATCGTTGCCCAGGTTGCCCGCGAGCACGTCGTTGCCCGCGCCGCCATTCAAGACATCCGGTCCGTCGCCGCCGCTCAGCGTATCGTCGCCGTCACCACCATTCAGGCTGACGCCCATGTCCCGGATCGCGGCATTCGCTAGGACACTCAGAGCGCTGGTGACGTGAAGAGCCGCGGCATTCAATCGGTCGTTGCCGCCGTTGCCATTGACTTGCAACGTACCCACCAGGAAGCCCACCAACGAAGTGTCGAAGGTGACGTCGTCGGCCGCATTGCCCCCTTCAATCCGCAGACTGCCGACCGTGTTGATGCGCGTCGGCGTGATCAAGTCGATCTTTCCCTGCATCACTCGCAACAGAGCCGCGTCGCCGGAACCAGTCCGCGAAACCACGACGGTGTTGCGGATGTCGGGCAGTTGCACCACGAGATCGACGCGACTGATCGACGTGTTTACGGTGGCTGAGTCGTCGGAGGTGTGATACCGCCTCTGGTTGGAGGCTGTAACCGTCGCGATGTTGCGGATCACATTGGTTCCACTGGCCGCCGAGCCGGATACGGTCAACACGACCGTCAGTGTCGCGCTGGCTCCGTGGAGCAAATTCCCCACGTTCCATGTGCCATCGGGAGTCTTGGCTAGGCTCCAGCGTGTCCCCTTACTGGGAGTGACCGACACCAACGTCACGCCGCTGGGGAGCGTCAAGTCTTCGCTCAACGTCACGCCCGTCGCGTTCACGGGACCGCGGTTCGTGACGGTCACGAGGTACGTCAGATTCTTAATCCCAGATCCCGCAATGACGGGATTTGCCGAAACCGTTTTCACGACTTCCAAATCCACTCCGTCTGGAAGGTTGCCGAACATCAGCGGCTGGCCAAGAACAACCTCATGCCGAGGATCGTCCGCGGGCAGCTTTGCTTGTCCGGCATACGCCACCAATTCGTCCCCGCTCCGCAATGTTCGAGTGAATGACGTGGGCGTCGTCGCGGTGTAACCCGTCGGCACGGTTTCCGCCACCGTGTATGAGCCGGGAGGCAGTCCGGTGAACTCGAACTCGCCGCTCAGGTTGGTCATCACCTGCACTGCGGGACCGGTCGTTGCGGTCAACGTGAATTGGACATTGGCCAGTCGAGGCTCCACGCCGACGTCGTAGTGACCGTCGCCGTCCCAATCTTCGAACTTGAAGCCATGAATGGAGCCTGGGCTGAAGTTACCGAAATCTTGACCGGTCGTTTGTTGGCCGCTCGTCACGACCACGGAGCCCGTCGGGCGGTTGCCGAAGTTCCGATCGTTCACGGTCTGACCGCTCGTCAAAGTCACCGTGTAGGCGAAGCTCGGACCGGCTGGCAAAGTTTGAACCCAACCGGGCTGAGACAACTCGAACACTTTGTAAGCGCCCGCCGGAAGCTCGATCGAGTACATGCCGGTTTCGTCCGGGACCGTCGTCGAGTCATCGGCCAGCGTCGCCGTGTGGGCGACGAAGTTGCCGAGCAAGTCCCGGACTTCGATAACCCATCCGGCCAATCCGGCTTCACCTGCGTCCTTGATTCCGTTCCCGTTCGAGTCCGCAAACTTTCGTCCTAGGATCGTTGCGAGTGGCGACTTGATGTCCACGTCATCGCTGTTGTTGCCGGCCGTCGTATCGACCTGATTCGAAACCGTCGCAACCGCGGTGTTGACAATAATTTGGCCGGCGGCGCTGACATCCACGGTCGCCGTGATCGTCAACGTTTGACTCGCGCTCGAAGCCACTGTTCCGACGGACCAGACGCCGGTGATGGCGTCATAGACTCCCGAAGTGGGGCTGGCCGAGACGAACGTGACTCCGGTGGGAAGCCGATCCGTAACGATAACATCGGTGGCTGAGTTCGCGCCAGCGTTATTCACGCTCACGGAGTAGTGGATCGTGCTGCCCGTAAGCGGAACGGCGTTATCGACCGTCAGAACCACGGCTAAGTCCACGGATGCTTGAACGAGCAGAGCGTTGGACAACTGGGATTTGTTGCCCTGCACGTCGGTTGTTGTGGCCTTGAGGAATGTCCCCGACGCTGCCACAGGCGAGAACATGGTTGTGAATTGCTGGTTTCCATTGATGAAACCATTGATGTCGGTGGTCACCAGGACGGTGTGCAGTGGAGTCGCCGCGTTTGTGGCGTCGAAGAAGCTCAGCGTGAAGTCGCTGAGCGGCCGGCCGTGAAACAGTCCCTGCACCACAGTGCTTCCCGCCAGGTTGTACGCCAACATCAACTGCGGAGCGTTCGGGAACTGCGGTTGGGCGACAACCACGCTAATGCCGTCCAGAATCACGTTGTTCCCGCTGGCATCTACGAACGTGTTTATCCCCGTGCCACCGACCAGCGTGTCGTTGCCATTACCACCGTTGAAGGAATTGTCGCCTTCGCCCCCTTCGAGCAGATCCTGGCCGTCTCCACCGCTGAGCACATCGTTGCCGTCGTTGCCCTGAAGGTGATTGTTCGTCGCGTTGCCGGTGAGGTGATCGTTACCGCCGCCACCGAAGACATTCTCGAAGTTGGCGGCTTGACCCGCGGCTGCGGTCAGGATCGTGCGATTGTTGTGCATGCCGATCAACGTGCCGATCGCGGCAAGATCCAGCGTCAAATCGTCGCCGGCCAGCAAGCTGAACACCGTGTCGTCGCCGGCCAGCATGTCGTTGACGACCAGCAAGGAGTTGAAGTTCAGCGTGTCGATGCCAAGTCCAATGTCTTCGCGGACGAGATCGGTTTCGCTCAGGTTGGCGACCGGCTCGAAGAAATAGACGTCGTCGCCAGCTCCGCCGCTCAGGTCATCGCTTCCGTCGTAGCCTCGCAGGGTGTCATTGCCGTCGCCCCCCGCGAGCGTATCTTGGACAAGACCGCCCCACAGGTTGTTGTCCGCCGCGTTGCCCATGATGTCGTTGGAATAATTAAAACTGCCCAACACGTTTTCGAAGTTGTCTTGCCCGGCAGCGCCGGCGACGTCTTGCAGTTGGATGATCAGGCTCGACGTCTGGAGTGCGATCATGTTTCCCAGGTTGAACACGACCGAGTGCGTCAGTCCTTTGAGGCTAATCGTGTCAATGCCACCGCTGGCGGCTGATCCGTTGGCGGCCAATCCCTGATCTTCGCGCAGAAGATCGGTCTCAATTCCTGAAACGTTGAGGCGATCCTCCACGAAGTAAAGATCGTCGCCGCCGCCACCGTTGAGAGTGTTGGAACCTAAGCCGCCTTGCAAGTTGTCATTCCCTTTGCCGCCCTCCAGCACGTCATTGCCGTCAAAGCCATAGAGATAATTGTCCTCACCATTCCCGATGATCAGATCATCCGCCGATCCACCCAGGACTTCCTGAATGTTCTGAAGTGAACTCAGCCCCGGTGCCTGCTGGAGCGTGAGATTCACAAAGACCGAAGTGGTGAAGGCACGATAGTCGAGCGTGTTGCCTCCACCTTGGCCATTGACCCGACCCGCGCCGCCGGCCAGGCTCACGCCGTTTGCGAAGCGGAACACGTCATTGTTGCCGCCGCCGATCAGTGACTCGATGTCGTTGCCCGTGTGAGTCACATCGTCGACTGTGAGGTCACTCACGAACAAAGTCGCGGCACTGCGTGTGAAGATGAGGCTCGTGAACAAGACGCTGAAGTCAACGGTGTCGAATCCTTGGCCGGGCAATTCCACAACGGTGTCAGCTCCCCAAGCGACCGCGAACTGGTAGGCATCATCGCCGGCATTGCCGATCAGTTGATCGTTGTCCGTGCCGCCGATCAGGAGATCGCTGCCCGAACCGCCTCGGAGCGTATCCCGCCCGGCATTGCCGCTGAGAGTGGTCGTGCCGGTGAATGCCGACGCATCAATCGCATTGTCACCAGAGCCGCCGGAGAGAACCGCCTGCTCGATGTTGATCAAGCTGAAGGTGGCACCGCCCGATACCGACAGCGATGAATTGGTCAGCGTGATCGATGCATTGGGCGGCGTGAGATTCGCGTCGTTGTTCGAGATGACGGTGTCGTTGCCGCCAGCACCGTTCAAAGTGCCGACCCGGCTCCAGTGGCTGACGATGAAGCGGTTGGGGCCGGCGTCTCCAAACAGGTTGATTGCTTCCAATGCACTGAAGAAGTCTGTGCCGACGCCAATCAACGACGCATCGGTGAGTGTAAAGTCGCCGCTACCGCCTTCCGACAAAGTGTCGTTGCCGAGACTGCCATCGGCAAAGTCGTCTCCCAAACCACCGGTGAGAACATCGTCCCCGGTGCCGCCGAACAGCCGGTCGTTGCCGTTCCCGCCATCCATGACATCGTCGCCGAATTCGCCGTGCAATTCGTCGTTGTCATCGTTGCCCCGCACAGTATCGTTGCCGAATCCACCGGACACGGTGTCGTCGCCGGAACCGCCGATGAGCAAGTTTTCGCGGTTGTTGCCCTGGATCGTGTCGTTGAAAGAACTGCCGATCACGTTCTCGATCGCCGTCGCGTCGCCGAGCACAAGGTCGAGATTGCTTGCGTTGACTGTCTGCAACATTGAGAGATTGAGATCGACAGCCACCGTCTGCGTGAAGCCGGAAAAATCGAGCGTGTCGATGTTCAAATCGGCCGACTCGAAGATCGTGTCGGCCCCCAAGCTGGCACCGACGAAGACGTACCTGTCGTTGCCGGCACTGCCATCGAGCGAGTCGTCTCCTTCGTCGCCTTTAAGGACATCGTCGGCCGCGCTCGCCTTGAGCGTGTCATTGCCTCCCTTGCCGATCAGCGTGACGGAACCCAGCATAAAACTCGTGGCATCAAAGGCGTTGGCAGAAGCCCCGCCAATCAACGTTGCCCGCTCGATGGAGAAGAGCCGATCCATCCCCTCGCCGGTGAGCAAGGAGTCCACCAGTGTCTGGTCTGCGTCCACTTCTTGCAGGACGCAATCGCCGGTCCCTTCGCCGCCATCGATTCGGTCATCCGACGGTGTTCCGTCACCATCCGAGCCGCCGGAGAGGACGTCGTTCGCCTCTTGTCCGAAGAGGCTGTCCATCCCGCCTTCGCCGAAGATCGAGTCCCGTCGGCTGCCGATGCTGACCACCAATGGATTGGTGACAAGATTGTCGCCGTGGACGAGATCGTTTCCGCCTCCGGCATTGATCACATCGTCGCCGTCGGGAAGGTAAATCAGTTGGTAGTTGGCGAAGTCATACGATTGTCCGGCGTTGGTGGCCGGTGGCGTGGCAAAGGCTAAGCCGCCCCATCCCAAAGTGGATTGGCTGGAAACAATGCTGTCTTCGCGGATCCCAAACGGAAGCTCACCCCAATCGACCGATGTCGCAGCGGTGAAGTCAAAGACCGACAACAAGGCGTTATTGCTGATGGAAATTCCTTGATCGTGGATGGAGTACAGTTCCCCCGTCACGGGGTGAAACGCAATCTCCTGAATCTTCCCGCTGTCCGTAGTTTGTCCGAGGAGCGTCGTCGCGGCCCCGCTCGCCGCATCCAACACGACAATGTTATTGTCAATGTTAGAACCGCCGGCCCGAATACTGCCGTACAAAACATTGATCGTCGGATGCGTGCCGTTGAACGTGACCGGCATCGCTGGGGCCGAGGCTGGGTAAAAATCCAGACCCACAATTTGCAGCGCCGAACCGGCACCGATGGTGGTGTTGCCGACGATCGTTTCGACGAACGCCGTTCCGTTGCGAGTGAGTCTGACCAACTCGTGGCCAACAGAAGACGCATTGGTCGTGTAAAAATTATTCGCGCCGTCGAAGGCCAGCCCGCTCCAAAACTCGTTCGCGGGATTGCCGGTGATCAAGCTGACGGCGGGAGTCGTCTGCCCGGTCGTGCGGTTGACCTTTACGAGATCCCCTTCGCGAGTCATGCCGTAGAGGATGTCGGCCGCGCTGTCGTAGGCGAGACCTCGAATGCGCCGCACGGTTACGGGTGGGACGGCAGAATCTCGCGTCACACCGATGATGACGACCGAGTGGGTTACGACATCAATGGCCGCGAGTTCGTTCGTGTTCGTCACCGTGTAGAGCAGCGCATCACCGGGCACGATCACCGTGTAGCTGCCGCCGCCCGGCGCGCTTTGAAACCAATCCGGCTGCAACACTTCTCGCACGAGATACGTCCCGGCCGCGAGGTCATTGAACTGGTACAGGCCACGTTCCGTCTGCGGGTTGATGCTGCCATCTTGATTGAGGTCGATGTCCGCGGTAGTCGTGCTCTGCACGACTACCGGGCCCCCGGCGCTGGCGATGACGAGTTGAATCGTCCAGCCATTCAAACCCGGTTCGCCCGCGTCGTGGACGCCATTGGCGTTCAAGTCCTCGAATTTTTGGCCATGAATCTCTCGACTGACTTCATCATTGCGGATGGTGCCCACGATCTCAGCCCGGATATCGGTCCCTCCGGAGCCATCGGGGAAGCCGACCGAAACGATAAAGGTCTCGTTGGATTCACTCTGGATGTCGCCGAAAACGACGACGCTGAAGCTCATGGAAGTTGTGCCTGGAGCGAAGACCAGACTCCCGCTCGCGGCCGCGTAGTCGCTGCCGGCGGAGGCCGTGCCGTTGTGCGTGACATAGTTCACCGTCAACGGATCCATGGACGCCGCTGACAAATTCACGGTGAAGACCGCGAGGGTCGTTCCCGAGTTGCCTTCCAGCACGCTCACAGGACTGATCGTGATGGTCGGCATCGAGGATGAACTGGCCAACGATTGCAGCAGTTGCGGCGAGCCTGCCGAAGCGGTCCCGGGGAAACTCTGCACCCAACCGGGTTGCAGCACTTCTTTCACCGAATAACTCACCGGTTGGTTGGAGCCGGCTCGTGACGGCGAAGGGGGCAGTCGTTTGAGTTCATAAGTCCCCGTCTCGTTGATGTCCTCGGTCGCCGGGTCATCGGACTGCGTCAGCGTCTTCGGCTCTTCGCGATCCCATTGACCGTTCTTATTCAGGTCAACATAGATCTCGACACCAGCCAGCCCATTCTCGTTCCGTTCGCGCAGCCCGTTGCCGTTGAGATCCTCGAACTTCACACCGCGAAGTTCGGCCACGCGGAAGTTGCCAAAATCCATCCCTGAAATCACTCCACCTTGGGTGACGTTGATTTGATACGAATTGAGATGGCCAAAGTTTTTCGTTTCCACCAGTCCGCCGATGCCATTGGCAATTTCGCTCGTCGTGAGGACCGTGACCGACCAACTTTCCAGCCGGCCGCTGACGTCCTCTTCCAGATCATCTTCAAGGATCAGCTTCCAAACTCCATTGGGATCCTCACCCAGAAATGTGGACAAGGAAACTTCCGGTTTGAAGCTGCCGGTGATGAACGGTGCCACGCCAGCCGCGATCGAGACAGTCGACGCATCATCGAACAAAGTGCCGGTGAAGTTGTCGCCGTCGCCTCCGACATTTTGAAACAGTCGCACCTGAGTTCCCGTCGGGCTGACCAGCGTCGCCGTCAGTTGCTGCACGTCGGAGTGAGCGACATTCAGTGACACGATCACCTTCGCGATCGGTCCATTGAGTCCCGTCACCAACGCGCCGGACTTGGTCAGCGAATAACCGTCATCCGTGATCGGCAGGAACACGTCCGCCGCGCTCAGTTGCGGGAAGCTCTGCACCCAGCCCGCTCGTGGTGACTCGGAAACCGTGTAAGTGCCCGGCACCAGGTCGGTGAATGAGTACAGACCGGATTCCGTCACGGGGTCGATCGTCAGGTCCCCATTCAAGTCCACACTCTTCGTCATTTGAGTGTCCAGCACGTTGCCGTCCTGGTCGAGCAATTGCATCTCCCAGCCATTCACACCGCGCTCCAACAAATCGGCCGAGCCGTCGCCGTCGCTATCTTCAAACTTGCGACCGGTGATCTCCCCGGGCTGAAAGCGTTCGCCGATCTTGCCGTTCAACACGACTTGGCCATCATTCACGGTCAGCATCTGGTCCGTCGTGGTCTGCACGAAGCCGGGCATCAGAACCGCTTGGATGTGATAAGCGCCGGGGTCCACTCCGGCGAATGAGTACCAACCGCTTTCCGTTTGCGGGTCGATCAGGCCGTTGGTGTCCAGGTCCATGTTCGCAGTGATCTGAGTGGCGACGACGGCGTTTTGATCGTCGAGCAAATTCACCGTCCAGACATTGAGGCCAGGTTCCGTCGCCTGTTGCAGTGTGTCGCCGTCGTTATCGCTGAAGAGCTGGCCGCGGATCGATCCCACGGGGGGTTCGGTGTAGACCGGAATTGTGTCGCACGAATCGAGTTGAAAGCCGCCGGTCGAAGGCGTTCCGGCCGAAGGTTGGTCGGCCAGGATGTAGTCCAACCCGCTTTGGCCAGTGACCAACACGATGTCACCTGTGCCGCCAAGGATCGTATCGCCACCATTCGCAGCGCAGATGAAGTCATTGTCCGGCCCCCCTTCGATGTAGTCGGCGATGAGTGAAGGAGAGGAAGAGGGATCCACATCATTCAGCATCCGGTAGCCGATGATGGCGTCGTTCCCAAAACCGCCCAACAGCGAATCGTTGCCAGCATCGCCGATGAGCAAGTCGTTGCCGTTGCCGCCGTAGACGAAGTCGCTGCCATCCAGGCCAGTGCTCGCGCTATCGGGGTTTTTGTTATTGAACAGGGACAACAAGTTGCTATCGAGCAGACCGCCGACGATCACGTCATTGCCGGCGTCGCCAAACATCCAGTCGCCGCCAAGTCCGCCGCTGATCCGGTCCTCTCCGGAGCCGCCTCGAAGCACGTCGTCGCCGTCCTGGCCGAAGATCATGTCGTTGCCGGCACCGCCATCGACACTGTCAACGCCGAGATCGCCGAAGATCAGGTCGTTGCCCGCATCGCCATGAATGGTGTCATTCCCCGCGACACACATCGCCGTGTCATCCGGGCTGGGATCGCCATAGATCAAGTCGTTGTTCGCTCCACCGGAAAGCGAATCTGCGCCGCCGTGGCCGATGAGCGTGTCGTTGCCGGCACCGCCGTCGAGAGTGTCTTTGGCCATGCCCCCTTCGAGTGAGTCGTCGCCCACCCCGCCAGACGCCACGACGGGAATTTTGACATCGACGAGGAGCAGCTTGTCATTGCCCAGACCGCCGTCGAAGAAGATCTTGTTGGTCACGCCGCTGTAACGGCTCTCCAAGCCCATGCCCACGACCTTGTACACACCGGGTGCCAGCTCCGTGACGGTGAAGTCTTCATCCACGTCGGTGGTGGCACCCGAACGGCGTAGTCCGGCATTCGCTCCCGCATGGAGAATGAGCGTGCCGTCGCTGGTGACGTTCCCCAATTCATACTTCGGACAATGATTCATGAACGTGAAGATGATCTCGTTGATGAATTCTTTGCCCCCCTTAAATGCCCCGACTTGATAGACCAAACGGACGATGGCTCGCAGCTCGCCCGTCAGATCGAAGAGACACTCGATTCCATCCCTCTCCACGATGCCCTTGATCTCATCGAGATACAACTTGCCGTTGCCATCTGTGTCCCGCCAATTGGCCAGGATGTTGGCCTGAATCTCGCCTTCAACGCCGGCCGTAACAGGGCCGACACCAAACAGTGCCGCCAGCCGGACACCCAGCGTGATCCCGAATTCGGGGATGTCTTCCCCTGCCGATCCGTTCTCACGGTCGCCGAAATAGAAGCCGTCCAAGAGACGGCGCGCGGTTTGAATCCCGCTTACGCCATTTTGACCGCTGCCGATGACCTGATCGATACCGCGACTGTCGTAGCCGACCGACAAGTCCGCGAAGAGGGTCGCGTCGAACCCCAGTCGAATAATGATCGGCAACGGAGTGATGGGGAAATTCAGCTCAAGGGTGAAGGGCCCCAACTTCATCGGGGGAAGTTCATAACTGATGATGTTGAACGGCTGATGAAAGATGAGGCCGAAAATGTTGCTCTTCTGCAGGATTTCCAGGTTGATGCCGATCGACTCGAGTTTCTGAAGAATCCCTTTCAGCCCGCCAGGAGTATTGGTCGGCGGTGGTGGAGCCGGAGTCGTGACCGCGGTGGCGGCCGGTTTTGCGGCCGTCACGGCGACGTTGCCGCCATCGCCCAGATTCACCAGCTCCTCGATGACAAAGATGATGTCATCGCTGCCGTCCACGGTTTTGAGTTTCTCGATCAAGTCAATGATGACGTCGACGGCATCGACGAATTTGCGGGCGTTCTCGGCGTCTTTGGGGTTCTTCGCCAACGCGATGTCCAGAAAGGTCAGCGGCCCTTTTCCAGCGGCGAGGGAAAGCTGCGAGGCACCGGGCACCTCTTCCTTCAGCGCCTTGATCAAGGGCTTGAGCGGCTTGATGAACTTGTCGACTTTGTTGAGCGCCGCACCAATCTGCTTGCTCAGGAAGTCACCCAGGTTGATGCCGAGATCCTCGAACTTGATGCTCGGCGCACCGAGCGTCACTTTGATCTCACCGGCCGTGGTTGTGTTGACCCCCGCGGTCCACTTCGCGATGAAATCGGTCTGCACGCTGGGCAAGTCCGCGTTGATGGCGGCTGCGAGTCTCAAGTTGATATCGACGCCGACACTGGCGCTGGCCTGAAAAATTGTCCCGAACGGTTGCGAGGCGATCTCCGAAAAGTAAACACGGTTCTTGTTGTCGAGATTGTTGGTGTCGATCACATCGAACGACAACATGCCACCGATGTGCGTGCCCGTCTCGCCCGTTGGCGTGAGGATGTCGGTTGCCGTCAGCTTGAGTCCGAACAGGTCCACAGTCAGCGTGGTCGGGATCGGCGGACTCGCGTTCGTATCCACGATCAACCCGGCTCCGATGTCCAGCCGGATTTCTTTGACCGCGTTCTCGTTGACCAAAAGGTAAAAGCCTTTATAGCGATCCACGCCGATGCCGAAATCGACGTCGTAGCTCCAGCCGAACTCCACGCCCCCCTGACCTTCGGACTTGATCGGCAGACCTTCCAAAGCGGTGTCGAAATCCACAAACATTTTGTCTTCGCCGTGCAGTTTGAACCTGATCTCGAAGTGCTGAGTGTCGAGCGTGGCCTGCACGTCATTCGGATCGACACCGTTGAGCCCATCAAGGTCGCCAAGAATTCCCAAGCCTTCCTTCACCCCGAATGCGTCAAAGTGCTCCGCACGAAGCATGTCGTAAATGAACTTCTCGACCCTCTCCTCCACCTGCGTAAAGGTGCTATGGTCTTCGCATATGAACTCCCGGAACGGCGTGACAAACTCCGTCTGCATTTTGCCAATGAACGTGCCCGCCATGTCGAAATTTTTGCCCAACAAAGGCAACTTGGTCATAACTTGGCTTTGCAGGCCATCGCTCAGCGTGATCAGCAACGTCTCGACTCCCTGAGCGATCAAGCAGAAATCGAACTCGACATTCTCCAGCAGATTTCCCAGCGCGTCCGTGTCCACCACGAGCTGTGGCTTGAGTACGTGATCCAAGCTGACGGCCAATGTCACAGCATTCTTGGCCTTGCTGTTGAGCAGTTCGACATCCACGTTGCCGAGCAGCAGTCCGTTGAGATCCGCCTTCAGTTTGGCTGGCTTACCGCTCCCGATTTCCGCGAACGAAACCGCTCCGATGACGTTGGGGCGGGCGATCGGAATGCTGGGGTCGATTGTGAATTCAACGTCGAGTTTGGCACGATTGTTTTTGTCCGCGGCGCGATCGATCGCGGCCATGTCAAACGTGGTTTGCGAAGGGATACCCGTTTGGTATTCCACCGAGACAAGCGTCGGAAACGACAAACTGGTGGGGGGCAGCGTGGTAAAAGTCAGCTTGGAGTTCGCCGTGTTGATGGCAAAGTGGTAATCGTCCCAAGCCAGCACTTTGCCGGTGGTGAGATCGGTAACAATCACGAACCGCCCGTCGCTGCTGCTTGGCGTCCCCTTGGTCAACGTCACAACGCCAGAGCTGGCCGCGAGACCTAGATTGGTCGCCCCTTTATCCGTCACCGATTTGAGCAGACTGAGCCCCACTTCGGCCTGAATGAGTTCGAGGCTGCCGAACTGCACCTTACCCGAGACTCGGCTTTCAAAACCGACGTTCAAATCTAACTGGGTTTTGAGGCCCGTCAGAATTGTTTGATCGTGCGGAATGCTCGACGTGTGATCGGCGACAAGCAGGAACGGTTTCACTTCGTTTGGAGTTGTTCCATTCGGATCGGGAAGCAGAACGCCCAGACCGATGTTGATCGAGCCACCGGCGTGTAGGTGCAGAATTGGTGGAGGATCCGAAGTGAGCTGGAGTGCGCCGAACTCCGCAGTGATCGGCAACTTGGGGGTCAGCGTTTTGTTAATCAGGTTGTCCGAACTGAACTTCAAACTGACGACCAAGGCCCGGTCCTTGGTGTTGACATTTCCGTCGTAGTCAACGAACCCGAGGACGACTCGCACGTCGATTTGGTCGTCGCCAAAAGTTTCCCGGATCCCTTTTTGCAGACCTTTCGCCAGGCGGTCTTCCAGGGTATTCAGCGAAGGCACCAGCTTGACGAGTTCGGACAGCGCGTTGTGCAGGTCGCTCCCGCCGCCCGTGCCGATCGGCACTTCATCGACCAGTTGCTGCAGCACCAGCGCCACGGCGATCAGCCGACCGGGGATCTTGGCTGAGCCGCTGCCAGGCACCTTTTGCAACAGTTCCAGGCCACGAAACAACTGTTCGCGAGTTTCGGGAGACAGGGACAGATTCGAGATTGCGGTCTCTAAATGATCCGTCGCTTTCTTGAGTTCGATCAGATCCACGGTCGAGATCAACTCGTCGATCCCATCCAGCAGCGCGTCGGCCAAGCCGATCGCCTGGTTCAGCGTCAGATCCAACGATGGCAGCGTGGTATTGAGAGTCGTCTCGTCCACCTTCTTGAGCGCGGCTACCAGTTCCCGAATGGAAAAGAGCACATCGTCAATTTTCAACGCCTTGAACTGGCCAAGCAGGAGTTTGAAGTTCGCGTCGACATTCCACTCAAACCGGTGGTTTCCAAAGTCGATTCCAGGGGTCAGCGGATCGAGTGTCACGGAATACACGGGCGGGACCGCGGCGCTGGGATCGTCGATGGCCTTCAGCAGGCTGGAGTTGGTGGTGATGCTGGCGGTTACATCCAGCGATCCTCCAGCCGTGAGTCCCAGGTTCAACGACAAGAGGTCGAGCACGTTCAAGGGACTGATCAACATCTGGCTGAGGAAGAGGCGATGATGGAGAGGGTCGACCAGGACCGGGTCGAACAGGTTCGCCTTGACGGTGATCTGAACAAAGATCGGACTGGGGTTCCGCAGCGCCAACTGGATCGTTCCGAGTGCCGCGCCCGCAGTGACGTCCGCATCGAGACGGACTTCGAGCGTCAGATCCTTGGGTTCGCCGTTGAGCCGCGCGACTTCGCGAATGAAGAGGCGGTCAGTCAGCGCCTGGCCATCGAGCGGGAGGCCGGTCAACGAGTAGATGAGGGTCGGGCCTCCCGGCCCCTCGATGCCTAGCCCGTCAGCGGCCCGCGACAGAAGACTTTCTTTGGACACGAACTGAAACACACCCATCGAAACTTCTTCTTCGACATCCAAAATACTCGCGCGTCCCGCGGCAACGCTCAGTTGCATGGTTTGATCGGCGGGGGACACCAGAGCCAGGATCAGGCGATTGTTGGTGACGGGATCAATGGTGACGGAAACGCGGTTGTTCGTCTGAGCCTGAATCGTGGTGATGACAGCGCCCACGGTCTGAGCACCGTCGAGGTTGACGGACAGGTGAGTGGAGACAAGGGAAACGGTATCCGTCAGCACGATGTCGAGATCCTCGTACATCACATCGTTGGCGGGATCGAAACCGAGGACGCTCGGATTTTCACCCACCCCCGGTGCATTCACCGACAGACCTCGCAGCTTGATATCAACCGCCGTGAGTCGCAACTTCTCGGAAAGGATCACCCCATTGCGATCCTTCTTCGTATATTTGCTGGCCTGGACCAAGTCGCCGAGATGCTGGGTGCTGCTGCCGGGCACCGGCGTTTGCGCGAACAACTGATTGAGATCACTGATCAGGTCGTCGATGTCGGTGTTATTGCCGGTGTACGGTTTCCGGTCCGCGGGCAGTTTCGTCGCGTCAGCGGGATCCGCCAATTTGCTCAAAGTCAGTGGATAACCATAAGCCGGGCCAGTGCCATCGTTGACGACGAGTGTGAACTTGACGTCCGCTCCGGGCATCCCTTGAGCCGGAGCATTGTTGGCCGCCGTCAACCCGACCAACAGCGGTACTCCAAGGCCGCCATTCAGGTCCGCCAACGGCGTGATGCCTGTCAGCATAAAACCATCGAGCCGGATACCCATGCGAAAGTTGAGCTTGGCGATCACGGACAGGTTGGCGTCCGCCACGGCAGCCGCTTCCAGCGTCCCGAAGTCGTCCACTTCGATCCCCTTGTCGAAGAAGTCGATCTCGGTCGGCTTGGCAAAGGTTTTGTTGAGCCGGAAATTGAAAAACAAAGAATTCGTCGTCGAATCGTAGGACGGCTCCAAGGCAAAGTCGGCAGGCAGCGCAGGATCAGACACGCCGCGCAGCGCGTTTTCGAGCGCGGGGAAGAACGACTCGAGCGAATCGAAATTCAACGTCGCGATCGTCCGGGTCGGTTCGAAGCCCAGCGCGTTCGGCAGGTTCGTGCTCTGAACGGAAAGGTTGGTGAAGCCAAGCATGGCACCACCCTGTTTGATCTCGATCTTCGTCACTTCCGGGGCCGTGGACACCAGCACCAAATGCGGCTGCGGTGTTGACACGACCAAGGCCATCACGTCGAAAAGCTCCTGCTGCATGAAAGCCATGTTCAGATCAAGAGCGAGGTCGGCCAGACTGATATTGTCCTGGGTGAAAGGGAACAACGGGGTGACGTTTGCTGCGGGAGGTGCCTTGCCAATGATCACGTTATAGGACTTCGTCTCGGTGATCGGCAGCAGAGGAAAAGTCGTCGCATTGACGCGGGTAATGTCCAGCATGAAGAGATCGGTCAGAAGAACCATCGGCGCGGCGAGTTGCCCAAACGGCGTGGCCGCAAAATTGGTGACCGGCAACTGCAATGTCGTCAGGGACAGCGACTGCAATTTGCCCGGTTCCCGTCCGGTGAGCACCAGTCTGTTGCCATCACCACTTTTTTCCGCCTTGAGCAACGAGTCGATGCCGGCCTTGACGAGCGCGCGATTGACATCGCCCAAAAGATCATCGAGGTTGGCATTGAGGGTTCCCGTCACGACCACTTCGGTTGGTGCCAAACCGCCGCCTGAGACCACGAATCGCACATCGGTTGGATTAAACTCATCGGGGAATGTGGCGGTGCTGCTGCTGACGAGCGCCTGCGTCGCGGTAATCGCCGGGATGTTGGACATGCGGTTGACCAATGGCTGGAACAGGACCGACAAGTCCACAGCGCTGTAGAGATCCTTCACGCCGAACGGCAACTTGCTTTCAATTCCGCCCAGGACCGACGTTCCTGAAAGGCTCCCGTCGCCGGCATATTTCAGCGGTGTGGCTAAACTCAGAATCGCATTGCTGAGCTGATCGGGAGCCACATAGAGAGTTGGGTTTCCCACTTGAACGTAGTGGTAATCGGAATAACCGACGAGCGGCGAATTCGGATCTCCGGCGCTGGCCCACACACGATAAATCCCCGCATGTTGCGTCCGCGCAATGACCGCGGGGAGATAGGCATCTTCCAACAGCAGTCGATTCAACAGGATGAGCCTTTCACCCTGGGGGTTCTGCGACTTGAGCGTGTTCACCCTGGCGGACAAGGTCACGTTCATAAACACCGAGGCGTCGTAGATCGACGGACCCAAGAGCACATTGTTCATCGCAATCACTAAGGCAGATTCCAGCGCCTGTTGACTGGAGCTGCCATCGGCCAAGACGATTTTTTCCGCCGCAGAATGCTGACCAAACTGAGCCCACAGGAATTGAGACACCGTGTCTAAAGGAGCCGGAGAGCGCAATCTTGTGATCAGCATCGCGAGGTCAATGAATTCCGCCGCCGAGAACTGAGGCGATGCGAGTTCGATCGTTTGCCGCGGTGACGAGGGGCCTTTATCGACCACTGGCCCCCAATTCGTGCCCGTCGCATCCAGGGACTTTTGGGTGTAGAAGCGGAACTCGGCGTGCTGCACGCTTTCGACGAACTCGTCGTTCACCGCTTCCACGGTGAGATCCGGATAACTCCTAACACTCTCCGGGTAACTCGAACCAATCGATGAGAAATACGGGGCCAGTGGGTTACCCACCCGTGTCATTGGGTCTCCCAGATCATCAACGACAGAATTGCTTGTCAGGGAATTGTCAAAATAGACCGTCTGAAATCCCCCATAACCAACGATCCATTCCGAGTTGATCCCATCATTCGCTTCACCGGTAAACCTGCGGTCCGTGTTGCTGCCGGTTAACGTCAGACGATCGCTGGGATCGTTCATGTAGTGAATGCCCTCGGGGACGTTGAGCACCCCATATGTGCTATCAATCTCCAGACTGTCCCCACCGGCCAGTCCGTCGACGTCGATCCGCGCGAGAGCAGAGAGTGGAATGGTCTGGTTCGGAATATTCGTCGTGTTGTTAATGAAAACCTGGACGAGCAATGGATCATTATCTTTGCGGACAATCCGGAACGTGTCCGCGTTGGAGGTGCCGACGATTTGCAAGACGATCGCGATGGAGTCGCTGACATTCGGCATCGTCCAGGCACCGCGTCCGAGAGTTCCGGCCACCAGCACGTCATCGGCCGCGTCGTACTCCAAGTCAAACACGGGCACGTTGGGCAAGCCCGTGCCCAACTTCGTCCACACGGAATAGTTGGTGCTATTCGCGAAGTAGACACCGGCCCCCGTTCCCACCAAGAGCACATTGGCCGCGATCCCGGGAATGAACGCCAGAGACCGCATGCCGATTGCTCCGAGAGCCGCCAGGTTGCCAGTTCGCTCGGCCCAAGAGATTCCGCCGTTCCTCGTTTCAAAGACTTGATCTTGATCGACGACAAAGGCCGTATTCGCGCTGAAGGTGGTGCTATCAAGCACCACATCGCGAATATCATCTCCGCCACCAATAACAGCACCCGCCGTGAAGCCGAGACTGTCTCCGTCCCCAATTCGGACCATCACTTGGGCACCTCGTCCCAGATAAATCGCTCTCGCGTCCGCGGGATGCCCGTAGGCCACTGCGTTTCCACCGGGGCCGACGTCGATTCCACCATCAGCGATTTCGGTGATTGTGTCCCCTTGATTCAACGATTCGTACGCGGAGTTTTCCCCCACAAAGAGAATGCTCGTGGGCGTCACGGCATTGAGCACGACAGGAGTCACGAACTGGGGAACCATCTCGGTGGCCTCGGTATCGACCTCCAGATCCGGATATTCGATCGTGCCAACGATAACTCCAGAACTGTCATATTTCGCTCTGGCAAAGTACTTCAGTTCTTGGGAGCTGAAGTAACGAATCGACTCGTGACTTGCCGCCAAACTGACGTCATCCACGGCGACATCGCCGCCATCACCACTGGCGACTGAGCTCCAAGTGGTTCCGCCGATCGTCGTTTGAATCGCGGTGCCGTTGTCCTGAGCGCCGGCAATGAGGATGTTGGAATTGGAGTCGTAGGCGATGCTGTGCTGCTCCGCGACACCCAAGCTCCCAATCTTCGAGAACCAGTCGCCGGTGTTGTCTCTCGGATTGGTTCGAATGTAGACGCCGCCGTCGTCGACTTCGATGATTCTGCCCATCGCGTCAAACACCATGTCGCGCGAATCCGCATGGGGGGCCGAGTGGCCGCTGGCGGTCTGGTTATGCGTCAACGCGACAGCCTGCATACCCATCGGCAAGCTGGCATTCACCCGGAACAAGCGGCCGGAGAAATTCGTGGCACCGAGGGAGTTGGGAAAAACATCGTCATCCGTCTTCGCAAGGCCATCTGGGCCGGGTGACTTCGGCTGACTATCACCGCCGACATACACCAAGTTGGCATGCATCGGATCCGCAACGATGGAGAAGTGGGTCGCACCCTGACTGCCAGGAGTCCCGTCGCCGTGAGGTCGCGGTTGAAGGCCGAAGGATAGGCCCCCTTCGTTGGTTATCGGCGTGTCGAGTTTGGTGAAGCTGGTGCCGCCGTCCACCGATCGAAACAACCCCTGAAGCTGTCCCGTTTGGATAATTCCCACGAACACATTGTCCGTGCCACCGGCGTGACTCGTCGCGATTTCGATATTGTTCGTGGTGCCATCAATAATCAGCGCATCCATGGTGGCGTCGCTGACTTTGGTCCATGTGGCCCCCGAAGTCGTCGATTTGTAGAGACCGTTGGAACCCCCCAAGACCATGGCCGTGTACAAGACCGTCGTGGCATTGGGATCGCGCACCAAATCAAACGCCGCGCCGTGTGGCAGTCCGGTCGCGGTGCCATCGCCTGTCGAAATCTGCTTAAAGATGAAGCCGCCATCCGTGCTCTGGAAGATGCCTGTGTTCGCAAGTTGATCGTCGTCTGCCGTGTTGACGGACACGACCAGCGTATTGCCGCGCGCTGCCACTCCCGAAATGTTCTTCCCAACCAGCGTCACAGCGCCAATCGCACCACTCGCGACACCACCACTACCGTCAATCACCGTCCACGACGTTCCGCCATTGGTCGTCCGCAACAAACCGATTCGCGGACCACCAATGCTGCGGAATTCACTTTCAACGGTCGCGAAGCTACTGTTTTGAGCAAACCCAGCGACCAGCGTTTGATGCCCCAAATCGGTGGGGTCAAACTCCAGCGCTCCGATCGACAACGACGGTTGGCTATCCGTTTGAGCCGTCCACGTCGGGCTGGCGGCCGTGGCGTTGGTGGTCTTCCAAATGCCGCCGTTCGCGGCACCGACATAGAGAATGTCCGCATTGCCCGGATGAGCGGCCACGGCATGGACCGCACCGACAACCGGCCTATCGACGATCCCTTCGCTCTGACCACCCGTCACGAGCGCCGGGCCCTGCGAAACCCAGGCGGCCAGCAGCGTCCGTTCCTCCAGCGTCTCGACGTAGGACAACCGCCCGCGCGAGGCCGCCTGCCGCCGCCACGCTGAACGTTGCGAAGTAGTCCTGCGCTGCGACAGTCCACGCAGCGTCCGAATCGGACTTAGCCAGTCAAAAGTTCGCATCGTACGTTCTCCGTCTCTTTGTCTGGCGACCGCGAGCGTTGCTCGCCACCACAAGCCATAAAAAAGCCGACGATGCGGAATTCCTGAAGGATTCCACCATGTCGGCTCACTCTTTAATTCGCCCACCGGCATCAGCCGGATTGCGATTTATCTAGTTATCCGAGATTTATTGAGTCCTGATAGCGGGTGCCGCAAAGGCCTCTTGGAACTTTCCAAGACTCGACATGACCCCTTGTAACACTCGTCAGTCAGATCGCAATGCACGTATGACTCAAGTTTGATTGCTCGGAGCGGTTTGAAAATCACGACGCGAAGCGGCAACAACACTCATGCGTATTCCGCGCGCAAACCCGTCAGAAATTCCGGAAATTTTCAAGAAGTCGTTACATGCGAAAGATCGTGTCAGGCACGAATGGCACTGTCATGCGTGAAATGATTGGTGTTCGCGCGGACCTTCGGTTGGCGCGTATCGGACGTTTGTTGTAGTTTTCCGACAGGCGAGGATTGGTCTGGGATTGTTGGGCCGTCCTTGGCTACGGTTGTGAAGTGCCCTTCTTGGCTGGCTTGTGACACGCAGCCAAGGAGGGCCTTTTCATGCGCAACGTAATGGATTCGAGCAGCGGCGCGAGTGGCCAGTTTCAACGGGTGGTCGCGACGTTCTTGACGCAGCCGGGATTGCCATTCGCTCAAATTCTCTCCGGCGAACGTGTGGCCCGAATCTTTTCCAAGCATGGCAACTTGTTTGGGGTCAACGCGGTTTACTCGACGGCGGTGATGATCTGGAGTTTTCTGAGCCAAGTGTTGCGAGACGGTAAGGAAGCCTCGTGCCAGGCGGCGGTGGCGCGGATCGTGTCACATCGGGAACAAGCCGGCTTGTCCACACCGACGTCGGACACTGGGGATTACTGCCGTGCGCGAGCCAAGCTTTCGGAAGCGGCACTGCGCGACTTGACGAAGGAAGTTGCCGAGGAGTTGCAGCAGCGAGCCGACCCTCAGTGGTTGTGGAAGGGACTGCACGCCAAGCTGGTGGATGGTTTCACCTTCACGATGCCGGATTCGGCCAGCAACCAAGCCGAGTTTCCGCACCCGCGCACACAGAAGAAGGGCGTCGGTCTACCGATCGCACGCGCGGCGGTGATCTTGTCCTTGGCGACGGGCTGCGTCATGAACCTGGCCCTCGGCCCGTACTCCGGCAAAGAGACCGGTGAAACGGCCTTGCTGCGCAGCCAGCTCTCGTCGCTCCATCGGGGAGACCTGCTGGTCGCCGACCGCTACTTCTGTTCGTTCTTCCTGATCGCATTACTACTCGGCCGTGGCGTCCAGGTCTGCGCGCGGATGCACCACAAACGGCATGTGGACTTTCGACGCGGTCGGCGTCTCGGACCGCACGACCATCAGATCATCTGGAGCAGGCCGGCACGTCCCGACTGGATGGATACCGCGACCTACGACTCCCTGCCGAAAGAACTCGTGCTGCGTTACTCCGTGGTCGTTCCTGGCCGCCGTACACAAACGCTGACCATCGCCACAACACTGATCGACGCGGAGGTGTATTCCAAGGCGGACATCGCCGAACTGTACGGCTTCCGCTGGAACGCCGAACTCGACATTCGCTCGATCAAGCAATCGCTGAACCTCAACCATGTGCGCTGCAAGTCTCCAGCGATGGTCCGCAAGGAACTCTGGACGACGTTGCTGGGCTACAATCTGATCCGCACGACGGCGGCCGCAGCAGCTCTCTTGCATCACCAGCAACCGCGTCAAATCAGCTTCACCGGAACATGCCAATATGTGCTGTCCTCATGGATGCTCTTCTCCTGCGAACTGATCGCGCCGACGGAATCTGCAAACCATTGCCTCAAGCTGCTCGCCCAGATTGCAAGCTGCGAAATCGCCAACCGCCCCGGCCGGCTCGAACCCCGAGTCCTCAAACGCCGTCGGCACGGCTACAAGCTCATGCAACAACCACGAGCCGTCCTCAAAGCACAACTCCAAAACGCCAACAGCAAAACATGACTCACTTTAGAACCATGACAGTGCCATTCGTGTCAGGCACGTCTTTGCTCGACTTGCCATTCACCGAGAGGCGGCCGGAACGCGTTCCACGATCGCCGCTTTCACCGCATTCACTTCCAGCGTCACACGAAAGCTGGCGCAGTTTTGGAGGTTGAACCACGGGATGGAGGCAAAGCGATCGTAGACCAGCGGCAACAACTCATCCATCGCCTGCGAGTTTCCTCGTTGGATCGTACTCAGGAGCGTTGAAACGTCGGACGACATGCGGCCAGTCTACGAGCCCTATCAGCCGCTGGACATGGAAGCGATCGAAGACGAGTTGCGTCGGCCAGAGATGTTTCATCATTGCCGAGATTGGTTTGCCGAAGTCACGACGACTGCGATCGCCTGCCGCTGCTGCTCAGACAAATGCGGCCATCGCTCGACGATCGATGCCAAGTACGGACACGTCGAATGCAGCGCCGGTGCAGCGCTCGATAGGCCAGTCGCCGCAAATGATTGGTCTGCAAACGGTTGATTTTCTAGGATTGCGGGTTCGATTCCTACCTCCCTCAGTCGAACAACGCCTGATGCGGCATTGACTAAGCAGACGCCTGCTTTTCCACCAGGGGCAAATCGCAAGGACGCACCGAAAGAGGCTTGGTCAAAAAATGCGACGGCGCATGCGCCTCTTGAAGCTGTTGCATCGTGCAAAACCAATTCGGTTTCGTAATCCAGTCGGCAATTGCCGGCTTAGTTCTAAGAGACGCAACATTCGACGGCGTGAACTTTGTTGAGTCTTGCTTCCAATCAAGAACAGTCATCGAAAGGCCGCCGTACCAGCAACCCGAATGTCACCAGCTCAGGCGTTCTCCAGACCGATAATCCACACGCAGCCTGCCTTCATCAACTCGTTTTCTTTGGTCTCGTCGATCGGTTTTTGGCTATGGAGCGGAACTCGCCATGATCCAGCTTTCGGACGATGCTCCTCAATGCTCAACACGCCAGCGAGTTAAGGAAGTTCTTCGCAGCGAGCAGTTGCTTGATGGTGGTATCCGCAACTATGCAGAACTTGATAGGTCTGAGAAACTTCATCCCAGCGAGGGATTACGGGAGCGCCGCTAGCAGCGAGCTGAGTTCGTTGGTGAATGCGCCCACGACATCGGTGTCCACCACAAAGTCTGTGAGGTTGGTGCTTCCTGCGCCGCCGGAGAGTGAATCGGTGCCGTCGCCGCCGGTCAGCGTGTCGTTCGCCTCTTCGCCAAAGAGCAAGTCGTCGCCGTCGCCGCCTTGGAGAGTGTCGGTGCCGAGTCCACCCAGGATGGAGTCATTGCCGGCGTCGCCTTTGAGGAGATCGTTACCGGCGGTGGCTCCCGCCCCGCGGAGATCGCCGACAAGGACATCGTCGTCGTTACCGCCCGAGACCGTGTCGTTACCCGCTTCGCCGAACAGGAAATCGTCGCCGTCGCTGCCGTCCAGGCTGTCATTGCCTGCGGCACCGCGGATCGTGTCGCGGCCTTCGCCACCGAGCAGTGTGTTGATGCCGACGTTGCCGAGGATCGAATCGTCCCCCAAACCGCCGGTGATGTTCTCGAAATTGACAGCTTGCTTGTTTGTGCCGGTCGCGCCCGTCTTGATCGTTCGATTCTCGTGAGTTGCCAGCGCTTGTTCGCTAGTCAGACCGCTGATCAGAGTGGTCCCCAGATTCACGATCACCGCACTGGTCACGGCGCTGAAGTCGAGGCGATCCTTGGTGCCTTCGGACGCCAGTTCGGCCACGGTGTCGATTTCGGGAGCGTCCGCATCGCCGAAGAGATAGGTGTCGTCCCCCTTGCCGCCGTTGAGGGTGTCATTGCCTGCTCCGCCATTGAGCAGGTCGGTTTCTGCACCGCCCTTGGCGAGATCGTTGCCGCTCCCACCCTCGAAGGTTACTTGGAAGCCATTGACGGAGGTGATCTTGCTCCCATCGAGTTCGTCGCCTCCCTCGCCGCCAAGGAAGACAATGTGACCTTTGAAGCGATTGGCCACGGTCGCGGCGGCGTTCAGTGACGTGTCGAGGATCAGCTTATCGACGAGGTTGCCTCCTTCGATCGTCAGCGTGCCGACGTCCTCCAGGCGAGTGTCAGGGATCAAGTTCGGGCCGTTGGCGAAGCCGCGGACAACCAGATTTGTGCCGACTTTCAAGACCGTCGCGGTGTTGGCCAAGTCGTCCAGCGTGACCGTGTGGTCGAAGAACTCGTCAACCACGTTGACCGTGACAATGCCGGTTCCCTTGACATTGTGGTTCTCGGTGGCGGTGACCGTCAGCGGGTAGGACTTGAGAACCTCGTAGTCGATTCTCGAAGCATCGTTGACACGGATCACGCCGGTGTTGTCGATCTTAAAGGCGTTGTTCGTGTTCCCCGCCGTGATCGCGAAGCTCGTGACCGTGTCCCCTGGATCGGGATCGGCCGCGAGGACAGTACCGACCTCGGTGTCGTTCGTCGTGTATTCCTCGACGGTGAAGGTGCTCGCGGTGACGATCGGCCCGTCGTTAATCGGTCGCACGGTCAGCAGGAAGCTGTTTTCGGAGGTCTCGCCGCTGGAATCGGTGACCGTGACCGTGATGGTCGTCTCGCCGAATTGATTGGCGAGCGGTTTCAACAGAATCGTGCGGTTACCCAATATGCCGCCGAGCACGATGTTCGCGGGTAACTCGGGCACCAAATCGGTGTTGGATGAAGTCGCCGTGACAACCAGCGCGTTCAAGTTGACTAACTTGTCATCCACGTCGTCGATCTTAAAGGCGATCGCCGCGGTCGATTTCTCTTCGTCGATGGCGACGTCGGCGATGTTGGTGATCGTCGGCGGCGCGTCATTGACCGGATTGACGGTGATGCTCAATGTTTCGGTGAGCGTCATAGCCGGAGATGCATCGGCACCGCCGTCCGTCACGGTGAACTTCAGGTTATCCGTGCCAAACAGATTGGGTACGGTCTTAAACTTCAAGCCTTGGAATTCCGCAGCAGTCACCGTGCCGTTCACTTTGACAGAAGGCGTGCCGTCGTCATTGAAGAGCGTGACGAATTTGGGAATCGCCGTGATCTTGTACTTCAGCCTCTGGCCTGCTTCGTCTGTCGCCGTCACCGGTCCCGGAGCGTACGTCAGACCGCTCAGCCCCAGCGTCACCGCCGTCGTGTTCGCACCATCTTCATCGACATTGATCGGCAGTGGTGTTCCCGCCGTCCGCAGCGGCGCGTCGTTGATGGGCTTGATCGTAATCTTGAACGTCTGCGCCGCGCTGAGATCGGCATTCGGAGCAGTCCCGCCGCCGTTGTCATGCAGTCGTACCGTGACGTTCGCCACACCGCTCGCGTTCAATGCCGGCGTGTAAGTCAGCGTGCCGTTCGCTCCGATCGTAGGCTGCACGCTGAACAGCGAGTTGTTGTCGTTGCTAACTTGAAAATCGAGCGTCTGTCCCGCTTCGTTCGCCGCCCCCGCGCTGACCAGCGTCGCCCAATTCACGACCGTCGTCGCGACATCTTCATTCGTCGCTTGATCCGCTCCCTTCTTGAAGGTGGGAGCATCATTCACCGCGGCCACGTTGATTGCGAAGACCTGCGCCGCACTCGTATCGACTCCGTCGTTGGTTACTCCGCCGTTGTCCTTGATCTTCACACTGACGTTCGCCGTACCGTTCGCATGGGGATTGAGCGTGTAGGTCAACACCCCCGCCGCGGAAACCGCCGGAGGTGTCTTGAACAACGCCGTGTTGTCGTTCGTCACCAAGAAGGTCAACTTCTGAGAGACTTCATTTGTCGGACCACTGCTGAGATTCGTGGCAAAGCCATTCACCGTCGTCTGTGCCGCTATAGAATTCTCCAACACCGCGACCATCGTGTTCGCCAGCGTGAAGCTCGGCGCGTCATTGACCGCCGTCACCGTGATCGTGAAAGTCGCTGAGGCACTGGTGTCCTTGCCGCCACCGTTCGTGCCTGCGTCATCCTTCAAAGCGACCTTCACCGTCGCCGAGCCAGTCGCATTCGCCGACGGAGTATAGGACAACACGCCCGCCGGAGAAATCTGCGGCTGCACGCTGAACAGTGAGTTGTTGTTGTTCGTGACGACGAAGTTCACCGACTGACCGACATCACCCGCTCCGGCGCTGATCGCCGTGGCCCAGTTGGCGACCGTCTTCCCCCCAGAGTCTTCGAGAACTGTCTGAGATGAACCCTTGGTGAAGCTGGGAATCTTGTTCAAGCCAGTCAGAGTGATCGTGAAGGTTTGAGCCGCAGTCGTGTCGATGTTGGGGGCGGTACCGCCACCATTGTCGTGAAGTCGCACGGCGACAGTCGCAGTCCCGGTTGTCGGCACGACCGCCTTGGGAGTGAAGGTCAGATTGCCGGTGCTGGGGTCGATCGTCGGAAGTCCGTTCGGAGCAAACAACGAATCGTTGTTCGTGCTCACCACGAAGTTGAGCGTTTGCCCCGCTTCGTCGGCCGGGCCTCGGCTGATGTTCGTCGCCCAGCCCAACACCGTCTTCTGCACGCCGTCACCCGGTCTACCCACATTGGCCCCAGCCGCGAAACTGGGAACATCGTTGACCTCGGTGACCGTGAAAGACACCTTGGCCGTACTGCCCAGGAAGTCGCTCACGCCGTTGGTCGTGCCGTTGTCTTGCAACGTGTACGTGAAGCTGGCCAAACCGTGGAAATTGTCGAACGGTGTGAACTCCACGTTCGTGCCGATGATCGTCACCGTGCCACCCACGGGGTCGCTCTCTGCCGTGATCGTCAACGTCTGACCCCTCTCGTTGGACGGCCCTTTGACATCATTTTCCAACAGCAACGCGAACGGAATCACATGTACGCCGCTGTCTTCCACCACATTCGGCAATGTATCGTTTATACCCGTCGGAGCGTCATTCACTTCGGTGACGTTGATGATCACCGTGGCCGTGTCGGTTCGTGCTGTGCCGGGTTCCCCGTCGCTGACCTGCACTGTCAACGACACCGTCGAAGGCGATTCCTGGACCAAATTGGTCTTGTCCGCCACCATGATCGCGCCTGTCGAAGAATTGATCGCGAAGATCGCCAGGCCGTTTCCGGCCGTAATGCTGTAGCTGACGCTTTTCGTCACGTCCGAGTCGCTCGCCGTCACTGTTCCCACGGAGGTGTCGTTCGCCGAGTTGTCCGCGATGCTGAAGGTCGCGTCGTCCAGCACTGGATCGAACTCATTCACGTCCATCACGGCGATCGTTACCGTGGCCGTGTCGATCCGCGCCGTGCCCGTGCCTCCGTCGCTGACTTGCACCGTCAGTGTCACCGACGCGAGCGACTCTCGATCCAGATTAGTCTTGTCCCCAATCGTGATCGCGCCGGTCGAGGAATTGATCGCGAAGATATCCAGGCTGTTTCCCGCCGTGATGCTGTAGCTGAGTGTTTTTGTCGCGTCCGCATCCGTCGCAGTCACCGTTCCGACCGAACTTCCGTTGGCCGAGTTCTCCGCGATGCCGAAATTGGCGTCGTTCAGCACCGGATCGAATTCATTCACATCGGTGACATTGATCGTCAGCGTCTGAGCGGCCGACGTTTGCACCCCGTCGAAGACCGTCACCGACAGCGTGAAGCTGGAGGTCTGCTCGCGATCCAAATCTCCCGCGTCGTTGACCGTGATCGCGCCGGTCGAGGCGTTGATCGCGAACGGCGACTTCGAGTCGCCGTCCTGGTCCGTGTTCCCCGCCGTGATCGTCCAGCTTTGGAACGTCGTCGCCGTTACGTCGCCGTCCGTTGCCAGCACCGTCCCCACCGTTGTCGTGGACACGCTGTTCTCCGCCACGCTGAAGTTCTGACTGGCCGTCACCACCGGAGTCACGTCATTCACGTCCGTGACCGACACGTTGAGCGTCTGCGTGGTCGTGCCGCCGTTCCCGTCGTCCGCTTGCACCGTCACCACATACACGTTGTCCGTGTTGGCGTCGGTGGGAGCTTCCCAGTCCGGTGCCGCTTGGAACGTCAGCACGCCGCCGCTGCTGATCGC
>CAMAWN010000022.1 GCA_945861865.1 Candidatus Kuenenia stuttgartensis
GGGAGACTACCGTCGCAGTTTTTTTAGGAAAGGCCGATTCTTCGGAATTTAGGAAATGCTCAGGTTTTGGGTATTTTGCCTGTCATCGCAGCGCAATGTGCGCCGGTACGGAGGTGTTTGATATCTCGGAGTGAGTCGTCGATTCGGAAGTCGATCGCGGAGCATTTTGAGGAACTTCTCGATCCGCGGTCGGAGGGGAACTCAAACGGCCATCGCCGCGAAGATCGTGGAGGACTCGCTGCGGACCAGCCACTTGAGTTTGGCGAAGACCAGTTCGATGGGGTTCAGGTTCGGACTGTACGGTGGCAGGTAGAGCACTCGCGCACCGACCGCCGCAACCGCTTCGCGGACGCCAGCGACCTTGTGCGCGGAGAGGTTGTCCATCACCACGAGGTTTCCTTCAGACAGCGTGGGCGAGAGGATCTCGCACGTCGGCCAGGAACACCTCACCGTTGATCGGACCATCGACCACCAGCGGTGCGGTCAGCCCCGAACAGCGCAGTGCCGCGAGGAACGTGGTCGTCGTCCAATGACCGTGCGGGACTTTGGCAATCAACCGTTCGCCACGCCGCGCTCGCGAGCAACTTACCACTGCCTCCACCCTCGAATCCACACGCCGGATCGAGGGACAGGAACGAACTGGATTCCGGAGAATTCAGCTACACCAGTGCAAAGTGGTCTGCGGGACCGGGTTGTTGAAGGGGCGGTTCTCGGCGCGGGACTGTTTCAGTTCTTTTTTCAATTGGTGATACCAACGGGCCGGCTTGTCGGCGTCGTTGATGAGGATCAGTTGCGGGTCTTCGTTCAGACCTTGCTGCTGCTTGTCGATGACGTCTCGGTCTTGCTCGATGAATTGGCGGACGAACGGACGAATGAGGGGACGAGCCAGCGTCAGCCAGGGGATCGTCCAGTAAAAGATTTGATGCAGCTCGACTTGGCTGTCGGTCAGCGGCGTCAGCGTGGTCAGGCCGACGATTCGGTGTTTTCCGGCGATGATGTGTTCGATCCGCGTGCTGGGCAGTTCGAAGCGAATTTCGGTCGAGACATTGCCGAACAGTTTGTACGCCTTGGAATTCGACGACGGGCGGTGCCGCAGCATCGTGAAACCCCAATGCGACGGCGTGAACTCTTTGGACTTTTGGTGCATCGACTTTTGCGATCGCCACCACCACGACCGATGCACGAACGGGCCGTGAGCCGGGTCCATCAAACCGACGACGGCGTGGTCGATCGAGCATGGAAACAGGCTGCGTTCCACCAGACGCAGATGTGAGGCATCGACATCCGGAATCACGGGAATCACCGGCAGCGGATCGGGCAGCGAAAGTTCGTCCTCGGCCATGAAGACCCAGACGTTGCCTTGGACTTCGCGGCACGGGAAACGATGCACGAGCACTCGGTCGAGGTCAAACTTCTGCGTCGGCAGCAGCGACGGAATGTGAGTGCAGGCTCCCGCGCAGTTGAATCGCCAGCCGTGATAACAGCACTCGATCTCGCGGCCATCGAAGCGTCCGTGGCTGAGCGGAATGCCGCGATGCGGACAGATGTCGCGCATCGCAAAGACCTCGCCGTTGGTGTCTCGGCCCAGCAGCACCGATTGGCCCAACAGCATCTTGCCAAGGGTTTGTCCACGTTTGAGCTGCTGACCCGGAATCACCAGATACCAAACGTCTCGCAGAATCTCCGACTCCAATGCCGAGCTCATGCAAGCATCCTTTGCCAGTCCTTATGCCGCGACGACCGAAAGTCCTCGCCGCGGCGATCCGTCGTGGCGATTATGCCGAGTCGTCTCGTGTCCGTCGATTCGCTCGCGGTGGACCCCTCGCCGTGAAACCTCGGTTGACGGCGGGAGCGTTTGTCGGTTGGATGTCGGCGGCAGCGTCCTCACGGAGTCGCTGCTCCGCCAAATTTCTGCCGACTCCCGCCCTCGATCGCTCATCATCCTGGAGGCTGCACATGGCCACACACGAACCGCTCTTCTGTCCGGGACCGATGGGCCGCCGCAATTTCTTGCGAGCAGGGTTTCTGGGAATGTCAGGTTTGGGCTTGAGCGTGTGGTCGCGGCTGCACGCGATCGCAGCCGAAAACGTGCGACCGAGTACTGAGACGTCTTGCATCTTCGTCTATTTGCATGGCGGGCCGAGCCATCTCGAAATGTATGACTTGAAGCCTGAGGCTCCCGACGAAATTCGTGGGCCGTTCAAACCGGTCTCGACCAACGTGCCGGGCCTGGAGCTCTGCGAGCTGTTGCCGCAGCACGCCCGCGTGGCAGACAAGTTCACTCTGATTCGGTCATGCAGTCACGATTGCGTTTGTCACGACGACGGAGCACAGATCATGTTGTCCGGCCGGCGAACTCCGTTTGTGAGGCAGCCGGGATTTACCATTCCCAATCAGTTCCCCGACGCGGGAGCGATCTACAAACGAGTCAAGCCAAACGGTCGCGGCGGCTTGCCCAGCTATGTGGCGGTGCCGCATCGCCAGGGGTTCGCGGGGCCGGGCTACTTCGGCTCGAAGTACGAGCCGTTCCAGGTGCAAGCGAACCCGAACAGTCCGACGTTTCAGGTGCCGAACATCACTCTGCCCGCCGAACGTCTCGACCTGATGCAGAACCGCTTGGCGCTGATGCGTGGCTTCGACCGCATTCGCCGCGAAGTGGATGGTCGCGGCAACATGGAGGCGATGGACAGTTACCATCAAGAGGCCGTGCGGTTGCTGACCGGTGATGCGGCACGTAGCGCCTTCGATCTCAGCCGCGTCGATCCGCGCGAGCGTGATCGATACGGTCGCAGCCAGTTCGGTCAGAGTTTGTTTCTGGCTCGGCGGCTGGTGGAGGCGGGAGTCGGTTTCATTCATGTCGAAGGCGCGACCTTCGGCGATGTCGGCGTCCGTGACTCCGGCAGTTGGGACGATCACGCCGTCAACGCGCACCTCTTCGAGGCGATGCAGCAGCGGTTGCCGTGGTTCGATCAAGGTGTCTCCGCACTGGTGCAAGATATTTACGAGCGCGGTCTCGACAATCGCGTGCTGCTGATCGTCACGGGCGAGTTCGGCCGGACTCCACGCATCAACCGTCAGGTCGGCACGAGCAGCGGCGTGATGCAACCGGGGCGCGATCACTGGCCATCGGCGATGTCGATTCTGGTTTCCGGTGGCGGGATGCCGATGGGACAAGTCATCGGCTCGACAACCGCGAAGGGTGAAACCCCGAAGGATCGGCCGCTGCGTCCGAGTGACCTGATGGCCACCGTTTTCAGCTTCGTCGACATTGACCAACACCGCGAGTTCCTCGATCACACCGGCCGGCCTTTGCCGATCTTGGCAGATGGCGAACCAATCCGCGAACTGGTCGGCTAACCAGCGAAAGACCGCTGGCAACTCACGGCAAATTCCACCAGTGTGGCCATTCGGACCAGCCCCGAAAGTAGGCGTGCAGTTCACCCAGCAAAGGGAACAGCAACCACCAGACCGATCGGCGCACTTCCTCACGCATGGGGTGCGCAATGATGGGCAGCGATGGCGAGTAAATCGTCCCCATGCGCGGTAGCCAGCGCGGGATGCTCTCGCAGTACTTCGAGTATTCGGTCCCAAAGTGATATCGCAAGAGACGCTCTTCGAGAGGCACCACGGCAACACAGTAATACGCAATCACGATCCCTGCGGCGACAGCGAACGTCGGGCTTTTCAGAAAGCAGGCCAGCGAGAGAATCATCAGGAACGTGCCGATGTACAGCGGATTGCGAGAGAGGCTGTACGGGCCGGAGCAGACGACCTCACCGGCTTTTCTTCCGCCGATAAATCGAGTCGCCCAAAATCGCAGACTCATTCCGCCAAAGAACATCAACCAGCCGCAGTAGTCCGCGAAAATTGCCGCCAACGTTCCCGATTGGACAAACGGTGGCGAGAACCCCGCTCCAATCCAAGCGACCAGCAGCACAACCAAAGTGACAATCATCCGCCAGCGATAGGTGAAGGCCCGATTGAGCGGTCCAGGATCGGACGCCTTCGAAGCCATGTCGTTGGCAGGCAGTTCAGCCGCAGGACAATCATTGTCTTCAAGCTTCAACGTGTTCGCAGTGACGGCATCTGTGGTTTTCATCAAGAAAGAATGACGACGAGCGGCCTGACTCGCAAGGTCCGATCCACGATGATGAGCAAAGCCTCATAAATCACTCCGACGGCTTAGTTGGTACTCGCCAAGTCCCGCGCGATACTGCTTACGACGGGAGCGTGTGAGTGCTGATCGTACGGATTTTGGTCGTCGAAAATCCGCCCAAGTTGCGGTGCCGATTGGCAGGCAGAACTCACGTCGAACACGCGCACGTTGCCGGGACTCGGCGAATCTCGAGTTCTCCGCAAAGCGATTGAGTCGCCGCACGGGCCGCTGTTGCTCCACATCGGCATTCCTGCGAGAGGCACAGCGCTCGTTGCTGAGCACGCTGGGCTTGGTGGTTCCGTTGACACCGGCTGCGGCATTCCAACCGAATACCTGCCGAGAATCTTCGATCGCCTCTATCGCGCGAATGCGGCCCGCTCATCACCGGATGGTTCCGGTCTGGGCTTGGCGATCTGTCGAGCCATCGTTCAGGCACACCACGGCTGGATCGAATTGCAAAGCACGCTTGGTGAAGGCACGACGATCATCGCCTCATTGCCGACCTTGTGACATCGACTTGGCAATTTGGGTGGTCTCTTTCGCCAAATCCGGGAATGCTGAAAAGTCCGGCCGTTCGGGGCCGATGCTGAGGACAGGTCGTTCTCGACCGAACTGGCCGAATCGCTAACCCGCCAGCCCGTCACGATGCCACCGGAGTCAGGTCAGCGAACGTCTGCACCGGAGGCCGTCATGTTGTTTGCTCGCATCCTCAGCGTGGCAGTTGTGCTGACCCTGGTGTCGGCCGGTTGTCGCACACCAAACGTGGGGCAGGTTTCCAACCTGCCCGCGCCGCGCTCGACGGCCGCGTTGCGCACGTTCCATAACAAAAGCCGGCAGGTTGAAAACCTGCCCCACGTCGTGACGGCATCCTTCGAGAAAACGCCGGAACAAACACTCGTCAACGATGTCGATGACCTGTTCTCCGGACGCGACGAATTGCCGCTCGATGAATTGGTCGCGGCCGTGAAGGCGCGCAATCCCTCGTTGCAGGCGGCGCTGGCGTCGTGGAATGCGACGGCGAACAAGTACCCGCAGGCGATCGCGCTCGATGACCCGATGTTTCAGTCGATGTACGCGCCCGCCACATGGAGTTCGGCGTCCAAAGTGCAAGCGTCGCACTACTTCGGAATCGCCCAGAAGATCCCCTGGTCCGGCAAGCGCGAATTGCGAGGCAATCAAGCGAATTGGGAGGCGGTCGCGGCGTCGTTTGATGTCGGCGAGGCCCAGTTGCGAATCACCGAAGCGGCACGCATGGCCTTCTTCGATTACTACCTCAATCAGCGTGAGCTGGAGTTGAACGCCAGCAGCCGTGAGGCTCTCAGCCGATTTCGCGACGTCGCGCGATCGAAGTACGAGGCCAATCAAGTCACGCAGCAGGATGTGCTACAAGCGGACGTCGAGCTGGCTCAGTTCGAGCAACGGCAGATCGAATTGGACCAAGACCAAATCGTCGCGGTCGCGCGGATCAACACGCTGCTGCACCGCCGCCCCGATCATCCGTTGCCGGTGCCACCGCAGAAGCTGTCCGTCATGGAAGAACTCCCACCCGTTGAAGGGTTGCGCGAGTGGGCGGTCGGAAATCGTCCGGAACTGCAAGCGCTGGCCGCTCGCGTGCAGTCCGAGCAGTCCGCCGCCGCGCTGGCGTGCAAAGAGTTCTATCCCGACTTCGAGGTCATGGGCCGCTATGACCGCTTCTGGACTGACGCCGTTCAACAACCGCAGATCGGCCTGAACATGAACGTGCCGCTCAATCAATCGAAGCGTCACGCGGCTGTGCAAGAGGCGTTGTGGCGAGTTCACAAGATGCAGGCCGACTACGACCTCGCCATCGACACGATTCGGGGCGAAGTGCATTCTGCGTACGCTCGCGTGCATGGCAGCCGCCGCAAGATCGAAGTCTTCGAGTCCAAAATCCTGCCAGCCGCGCAAGACAATCTGCGCGCGGCACAATCCGGCTACGAAGCGGGAACGGTCGATTTTCTCCGCTTGATCGAGGCCCAACGGCAAATTCTCGACCTGCGCGAGAAATATCAAATGGCCATCTCCGACTTCCATCGCCGCGCGGCCGAGCTTTCCAGAGCCGTCGGCCAAGACGTGCTCGGCCAAGATCGTCCCGCGTCGGCTCCTGCCGTCGAACTGCCAGAGCCAGCCCGTGCTGAATAAGGCGTGGACTGAATCAATCCGTCAACAATCCGGGACGAGCGACACCACTGTCAGAACGAGGTTCATCTTCCGCCAGTTGAATGTCGGTGCGTGAGGTCGTCATCCACTGGCGCCACTCGGATTCCAACTCCGTCATGGTGACATCGGAGAACCAGCGTGAAATTGTCACGTTCAAACCTCGCGATTCGCTCTCGGACACGAAGTGGAGCAGTTCGGATTCCGACAACTTCCGCTCGGTCAGCAAGAACTCGATCAGCGCGGCACTCTGGGCGTAGAACAAGTCACCCAACCGTTTGTCGCGCGGGACGTAACGCTGGCTCGCGAGTTCCTTCAGCGAGAAGATGCGTCCCTGAGCCGCTACTTGTTCCAGCCAGCGCCGCGATTCGTTTCTCCGTGCGACTGGCTCGGACAGGACCGCGATGCCTTCGTCGGCCCAGCGCGGGATTTGGTGTTTGGCGAAATGGTCCGCCAGAACGACATGCGTCAGTTCGTGAATCAGCAGCTTGTCGAGCCGCTGGGCATTGTCCGCTCGGACATGCAGACGTCGCAACCAAACATTGCCGTCGCCGATTTCGAGATCGGCAAAGCCCCACGTCTCCATCGGGAAGCGCGTCTGCCGTTGGAACTCCGCGCCGGACGGATACAGAAACAGATCGCACTGCGGAGACCAATCCGACTTCGCGGTGCCATCCAACCAGCGCCTTTGCAATGACAGCCGAGTCTGTTCACACAGCGGGGCGAGCCGCTCGGCTACGGACGATTGCCCGACGTGATGTATCCGAAATGACTTCGATTCGACGATCTGCCAGCCCTTGAGTTCCGCTCGGCGGACGCAACCGCAAACGCCCTCGCGGCAGCCGCAAGCCAATTCATCGCCGCGTAGGTCTGCGCTGAAAGACAGGAAACCGCAGAGGATCAGCAGGGTCGCTGAGAACGCTCGTCGATTTGAAAATCGCTCCAGCATCGTCGCATCGGTCCGCCAAAACTCAAAACAGGACAAGGACGTTGGAGTCGAGAAAGCAACCGCGATGCCAGCCGATTCCGGTCACTGCACCGAAGGCAAGTCATTGGCGTTATTGCCTCGTGATAACAGAGGTTGCGGCCAACCGAAGGCGGCGAGCGTGTTCCTGGGCTGCCTTGCCAGAATGCAGTTCTGCCCGTGGTCGAGGCATCCAACAGGACTCAGCGATCCGGCGTAGGAGCAGCCACAACGTCGTTTTTTCGACCACGTCGAAGCAGATTGAGGATTCTCAGAACCGCTGATTCATGGCTCGGTGAAGTCGTGGCCGATACCAAATGAATGACGGGACGGTCTTGACAAATTCCTGGATCGCGTGAACCCTGATCCCGTTCCTGGCATCGAAGTTGCCAACTGATTCGTGGTTCTTACTCGTGGTGGTGTGATGAGTCCGATTCGCCAAATCCTCTGGAAGCTGCTTGTGGTGGGGATGATTCCATTCATCCTCGGCGCGGGGCTGCCGCAGATGGAATGCCGCTGTGCGGCGGCGAGGGGACAACTCTGGTGCGAGTGCTGCTTCCGTAAGTCGGATGAATCACAGTCGACCAAATCACCGCTCAAAGCCTGCTGCCAACGGCGGCTAGCGTTGCGGAACGAAACGACGTCGGTTGTCGCACGCGAGCCAGTATCCGGCTGCCCGACGTGCCAGCAATTCACGAATCCGAAAACCGGAAGCTGCTGCTCGCTGAAAAAAGCGGATGCCCCAACGCTCAGCAAGTTGGTGGATGCGCCGGATTTGGGCATCGAACTTGTCTGGCTGCGTTTGTCGGCCGTTGATCCACAAGCGTTGGTGACGACGAATGCCAGCCATGACGTCCTGTTGCGAGCAAACCTGGTCCCGCCGGTCGATCGGGTCATTGCCTTCGAGCATCTTCTGATTTAACTGCTCGTCCTGTGCGGCGTGGCGTGTAGTGCGCCGCCTCTTGAGAGCGACTCGCGTGTGAGTCGTACTGTTGTCAGTCGCGCCGCGTGTGTGCGTGGCGTTGGACGAGTGCGTGGTGGACGGTTCGGGCGAATTGGGAGCGGTTCCCCAAGTTGATTCGCCGCCGTTCGAGTTTCATGAAGACTCCGGGGTCCGCATTCGCGGTGTCGGCGTCTCAATTCTGAAAGGGCTTTGCCATGTTGACGACTCTCAAATTGTTCGGTCTGTCGGCCGTGTTGACCTGTGGAACTTGCTTCGGCGTTTGTGACGCCCAGGCGTGTGGTGGTGGTCGCTGTGGTGGCTGCGCAGTGCAACGGAGTTGTTGTGTTCCGTCGTGCGCGGCTCACGCTCCGGCGACCGATGCTCCGCCTCCGCCGGTTGAACCGAAGGCTGCGGTCGAAGGACGGCAGCGCTATCAGAGCGCGTATCAAGCTCCGGGCGATGCTCCGATGCGAAGCAACGGTTCACGCGGTTCGTCAAACTCGTTCGGTGCGGATCGTAAGTTCCTTGGCAAGTTTGGTAACTGAGTGCGGTACGCCGCTTCGCGAGTTGACACATCTCGCGTGAGGCGTGACGAAAGGACGCGTTTGGAAGTCCCCTTCCAGACGCGCCCTGTTTTCTTCGACCATGTGGCGAGCAGCCGGGCCGGGCTGGTGGGTTAGCGTTTGAAGTTTGTGCTGGCACGTGTCTCGGCTGCTCGCTCTGCGGTCGATGCAAGATCTTTTTTGGCAAGCCGACGGGCTGGTTTTGGGAGAGATGTCATGTCCGAATCAAAACTCGAATCACCTCTGCTTGACGAAGGTGGGCTGCGCGCTCCGCCGCATTTGAAGGGCTGGCGGAAGGCGTGGTGGTGGTTTGATTTCATCATCTTGGTGAAGCTGGCTCGGCTGCGATTCGTGGCTGTGCTGGTGGCGATCGGAGCAGGGATCACGCAGTGGGACACGCTGGTGGCGCACTACGAAAGGTGGACGCGGCCGATGGGCGAAGCGGCGCATGTCGCCGGTGATTCCGAATGGTTCTGTCCGATGCACCCGTCGGTTGTGCGTGACAACGGCAAAGAGAAATGCCCGGTCTGTTTTATGCCGCTCTCGAAACGCAAGAAAGGTGAGGCGTCCGATTCCGCATTGCCGGCCGGAGTGGTCAGCCGCGTCCAGTTGTCGCCGTATCGCGTCGTGCTCGCGGGAATCAACACCTGGCTGGTCGATTACGTGCCGCTGACCAAGCAGATCGCGGCGATCGGGTATGTCGACTTCAACGAGCGGGGGTTTAAGAACGTCTCAGCGCGAGTGAAGGGACGGATTGATTCGCTGCTCGCCGCCGAGACCGGGAAGCTCGTGAAAGAAGGGGACGAACTTGCTTCGATTTACAGCCCCGAACTCAACGTCTCCGTGCAGACGCTGGTCGATGCGAACAAACGGAACAACGCCGACTTGGTGAAAAGCTCGCGGCATCGCCTGCAACTGCTGGGCATCAGCGACGACCAGATCGAACACATCCTGAAGACCGGCGAGGCGAACACGCACTTGCGGATTCGTTCGCCGATCGCCGGGCACATCGTCAAGAAGTACGTTCGCGAGGGGCAGTACGTCGAAGAAGGCATGCCACTGTACGACATCGCCGATCTGGAGACCGTCTGGATTCAAGCTCAGGTCTACGAAGACGATTTTCGTTTCCTGCCGGCCGAGCAGCATGGCGATGTCGGCTCCGAACGCCTGTCGGTGACAGCGATCACTCGCGCATTTCCCGACGAGCCGTTTCACGGATTTCTGTCGTTCATCTACCCGCACGTCGATCAAGAAACCCGCACGGTGACAGTGCGATTCGAGATCGCGAATCCCGACCACAAGCTGCGTCCGGGCACGACGGCCGAGGTGCTGATCGATGTGCCACCGGCACGTGTCGCGGCGATTACTCGCGCGGCACTCAAGGACGAGGGGGAGAAGTCCAAGCGGTTGCAGCAAGGCGAAGTGCTCGCGGTGCCGGAAGGCTCGGTGATCGATACCGGGCGGCAGAAGATCGTTTATCGACAAGCATTGCCGGGCGAGTTTGAAGGGGTGCTCGTGCAACTCGGCCCGCGAATGCTCGGCTCGGACGGCGTGACATTTTATCCGGTGCTCAGTGGTCTCGAACCAGGCGAGCGAATCGTCACCAGCGGTTCGTTCCTGGTCGATGCCGAGACGCGACTGAATCCGGCAGCCGGCTCGATCTACATCGGCGGCAGCAGTGGCGGAGCGACTCCCAGCAAGACCGTTAGACCGTCCACTCCCGAAGACACCGATGCGAAGATCGACCTCGCGCTCGCGAAGCTCAGCCCAGAAGACCGCAAGCTGGCGCGATCGCAGACATTCTGCCCGGTGCTGGCCGATAGCCGGCTCGGCTCAATGGGGGTGCCGATCAAAGTGATGGTCAAGAATCAACCGGTCTTCGTGTGCTGCACTGGCTGCTCGAAGAACGCGGCCAAGAATTCCGACGCGACGCTCAAGAGGGTCGCGGAACTCCGAGCGAAAGGCTCGAAAGCCAAGTAACGAACGACGGCGAGCTTGCGTGAGCCGCCAACGAGCGAAGCCTCAGATCTCAAATTTGAAATCTCAGATTCCGAAGGAGTGCATGATGCGTTTTGAATTATTGTGTGTGGTCGCGTTGTCGTTGGGGACGTGTTTCGTCATCGGCTGTGTCGAGAAGCCCGCGCCGGCTCCAGCCACGCCGGCCGCCATGTCCACGGATGATGCGAAGTTTTCCGCAGCGATCGCGAAGTTGCCTGAGGAGGACCGTGCGGCGGCGACGGCTCAGAAATACTGTGCGGTGGAGGACAAGAGTCGCCTGGGGACGATGGGCATGCCGCACAAGATCATGGTGGAAGGCCAACCGGTGTTCCTGTGCTGTGCCGGCTGTGAGGACGAGGCTCGCAAGGATCCGCAAGCAACGCTGGCGAAGGTCGAGAAGCTGAAGGCGGCGAAGTAACCATGATCGAACAACTGATCGAAGCATCGATTCGCAATCGGTTCCTCGTGCTGATTCTGGCCGTGGGGCTATCGGTGGCGGGGCTGTATGCCGTCTTCGACACGCCCATCGACGCGATCCCGGATCTCAGCGAGAACCAGGTCATCGTCTTCGCCGACTGGATGGGCCGCAGCCCGCGCGAGATTGAAGATCAAGTGACGTATCCGTTGTCCCGCAAGCTGCAAGGACTCGCGGGTGTGAAGGCGATTCGGTCGTCGAGCGAATTCAACTTCTCGATGATCACGATCATCTTTCAAGACAAGATCGACTTCTATTTCGCTCGGCAGCGAGTGACCGAGAAGCTCAGCCAAGCGGGGTCATTCCTGCCGCCGGGAGTTGTGCCGTATCTCGCGCCGGATGCAACGGCGCTGGGGCAGGTGTTTTGGTACACGGTCGAGGTGCGGGCTGAGGGGCGTGGGCTGAGGGGCGTGGGCAAAGATTTTCCAGACAATGCAGCGTCCCTCGCCCCTCGCCCTTCAGCCCTCAGCCCTTCCTCAACCGACCCCGCGCGCCTCTGGGCGCTCAACAAATTCTACATCGCTCCGCAGCTCAACGCGGCGGCGGGGGTCGCGGATGTCGCGATCGTCGGCGGGCTGCCGCTGGAATATCAAATCGACGTGCGGCCGGAATCGTTGCGGGCCTACGGAGTGACGCTCGGCGAATTGAGCGCGGCGGTGGCTCGCAGCAACGTGCCGGCAGGCGGCGGCGTGATCCAAAAGAACAATGCCGAATACATCGTGCGCGGCGTCGGCTGGCTCAGCGGCAAAGAGGACATCGAGGACACGGTTCTCAAAGAGGTCAACGGCACGCCGATCTACGTTCGCAACGTCGCCAGCGTGCAACTCGGCACACAGTTTCGTCGCAGCGTGTTCGAGAAGGACGGCAACGAGGTCACCGGTGGCGTCGTGCTGCTGCGGCACGGCGAAAATCCTCTGACTGTCACCGAGCGGGTCAAAGAGAAGATCCAAGAACTGCAACCCGGCTTGCCCGACGGCGTTCACATTGTCGCCGCCTACGACCGGACGCGGCTGATTCACGGAGCGATTCACACGCTGACCGAGGTCATGTGGCACGAGATGCTGATTGCGTCGATCGCGATTTTGTTGATCTTGACGCACGTCCGCAGCGTGTTCGTGATTTGCGTGACGTTGCCGCTGGCGGTGCTGTTCTCATTTCTGCTGATGTGGGTGCTGCGGCGGCTGGGGGTCATCGACATTCAAGCCAACATCATGTCGCTGGCCGGAATCACGATCTCGATCGGCATCCTGGTCGATCAAGCGATCGTGATGACCGAGAACGCGACGCACGCTCTGAAAGACCACTTCGGCGATCAACCGGTCCGTGGCGATTTGCGCGAACTGGTCATCCCCGCGTGCCGCATGGTCGGCCGGCCGATTTTCTTCTCGGTGCTGATCATGCTGCTGAGCTTCGTCCCGGTCTTCATGCTCAGCGGTCGGGAAGGCAAGCTGTTTCATCCGCTGGCATTCACGAAGAGTTTTGCATTGATCGGCGTGGCACTCATCTCGGTGACCGTCGTGCCAGCGTTGATTCCGACGTTTTTGAAAGGCCGACTCAAGAGCGAAGAAGAGAACGCGATCGTTCGCAGCTTCATCCACATTTACAAGCCGCTGCTGACGTGGGCGTTGCCGAGACGCAACCTCGTGATGTGGGGCTTCGCGGTGCTGTTGGTGCTGGCGGCCGGCATGTTTCCGCTGCAAGCGATCATCGGCTTGGGTGCCAGCGAATCCGCGTGGCGAACGGCGTTTCTGGTGACGTTTGGGCTGGTCGTGTCGCTGACGGTGCTGTTCACACGCGGCTGGCATTGGCAAGTACTGTCGCTGGCGACGTTGTTTTTGATCGGGCTGTGGGCGTTTCATTTTCCGAAGATTGGCGTTTCGTTCATGCCGGCGCTGGACGAGGGGACGATGCTCGACATGCCGATCACCGTGCCGCGCGCGAGCATCACGCAAGCCGCCGATGATCTGAAGGCTCGCGACGCACTGCTGCGCGGCTTTCCGGAAGTCGAGTCCGTGATCGGCAAAGCCGGCCGAGCCGACACGCCCACCGATCCGGCTCCGCTGGACATGGTCGAGACGTTTGTGAACTTCCGCCCGAAGGGTCACTGGCCGAAGCGCGTGATCCGCTTCGCCGACGCCGCGAAGCAAACGCGCGTCGTGCTGGAAACGCTGGAAGCTCGCGGCTTCGTCCAACAACAGGTGCCGAGCGCGACGGAAGATCGCGACTCGCTCATCAACGATGCCTCGCAGAAATCGCTCGAACGATTCGACGAGACGTTCAGAGAGCTCTCGCTGCGCCGGTATCAAGAGTTCGAGACGGAGCTGGAATCGCGGTTGGTGAAGTTCACGGTGGGTGAGATGCTTGACCGGTTGCGACGAGCCGGCGATTTGGACGCGGAGCACACGGACTTCGCGGAGAAACTGGCGGAGACGCTGACGCCGAAATACGGCCACTGGTTCGCTCGGCAATCGACGCTGGAAGATGTGCAGCAACTCGCGCAAGACGTCGCCCACGAACTGGAAACTGCTGGACTGCTGAGTGACGTCGCGGGCGCGTTGCAGGTCAAGGAGTCGTTGCCACTGACCGTCTGGCATCACGGCCTGGAAGCTCTCGGCTCGAAGCGCCGCACGTTCGCAGGTGAGTTGCTCAAGGCCATTGAAACTCAGCGTGCCACGCTGTGGCATGAGCGGGTCGCCCTCATCAACTACGAACTCTTCGATCAATCCGCTCCGACGTTCAATTGGTACACGCTGGAAGAGCTTGCAAAAGCCGCGCGGGACAAGGGTCTGCTGGCCGGAGCCGAGCACGGTGCGGCGACCGAGGCGTTCGCGGAGCACGCAGTCGCTGTGCAACTCGGTCGCATCAAAACGGCCATCGACACACCCCCCCTCCCCTTGGGAGAGGGGACCGCGGCGGCTGTGTTTGTGAAATTGCGAGAAGAACTCGACGTCGCGTTTTCCAAAACTTTCTTCCTCTGGCCGCGCACGACTGGCCCGAAGGGCGATCTCGTGGAGGACGAAATGCGCCGCGTGCTGCAAGTGCCCGGTTGGGCGAACATCTTCACGCAGCCGATCATCAATCGCATCGAAATGCTCTCGACCGGCGTTCGCACGGACATCGGCGTGAAGGTCTTCGGCCCGGACCTCGACACGATTGATCGCGTCTGCAAGCAGATTGAAACCGCGCTCAAGCCGATTCCTGGAGCACGCGACCCGCTCGCCGCGCCGATCATGGGCAAGGGCTATTTGCAGATCGACATCGACCGCCAGGCGGCCGCGCGGTACGGCATTTCGGTCGAGGACATTCAAAATGAGATCGAAGTCGCGCTGGCCGGACGAGTCGTCACCTACACCGTTGAAAAACGCGAACGCTTCCCGGTTCGCATTCGCTACGCCCGCGTCGACCGCGAAGACGAAGAGTCCATTGGCAAGCTGCTGGTGACTCCCGGTTCGATGTCCTCTGCACCGAGCAGCATGTCGGCGAGCGGCGGAGCGACTGCCGGACCGATGTCGTCGAATCCAGCACGAGGCGATTCCAACTCGATGCTCTCGCCGACAACGCTGCTGGGTTCCACCGCACACGCCGGCACACCGCAACACGCGCTGGCCGGCAAGAAACGGATTCCGCTCAGCAGCCTGGCGGTCATCGCCATCGTTGAAGGTCCGGCGATGATCAAAAGCGAGAACGGCCGACTGATGAATGTGGTAACGCTCAACGTGCGCGGCCGCGACATCGTCGGGTTCGTCGATGAAGCGCAGCGCGTCGTCGCCGAAAAAGTCGAACTGCCGGAAGGCGTCCACATCGAATGGAGCGGCGAATTTGAGCATCAAGTCCGAGCGGCCGAGACGCTGCGGTTCGTGTTCCCAGCCGTGATCGTGCTGATCTTTGTAATCCTGTATTTGACGTATCACGACCTGGCCGACGCGGCGTTGATGATGCTGGCGGTGCCGGAAGCGCTCAGCGGCGGAGCATTTTTCATGTATTTCTTCCCGAAGATCATGCAGGGCTGGGACGCTCCACCGATGGACTTCAGCGTGGCGGTGTGGGTCGGCTTCATCGCCTGCTTCGGCATGGCAACCGAGACCGGCATCATCATGTTGGTCTATCTGCGTGACGCGATTGAGAAACGAGGTGGACTCGAAAAGATCGCCTCGCTCGAAGAACTGCGACAGGCCGTGATCGAGGGGGCCGCGCATCGGCTGCGTCCCAAACTGTTGACGGAAGGGGTCGCGATCATCGCGATCTTCCCGATGGTGTTCGCTCGCGGCGTCGGCGGGGAAATCCTCGCTCCGATGGCTCTGCCGGTGCTGGGTGGCTTGCTGATTTCGGACGAGGTCGTCGATCTGTTCCTGCCCGTCCGGTTCTATTGGGTCCGTCGTTCGCGGTGGCTCAAGTTGCAGCAGGCGAAAACCGAGCAAGCTGGGCTATGTGACAAATTGAATTCGGAGTAAACCCAACTGCGAAACCAGCGAATTTTGAACGACGGTCACTTCCAAACTCTCTTCCGCCGATCCGCACCAATCAAGTCACGGACTGACAATCAACATGCGATTTCGTGGCAAAGCAGTGAACTGGCTGATCGGTGCGCTCTCCGTTTTTGTGTTTCGCAGTTTGTTCAAAACGCTGCGGCTGAGATTTCACACGGCAGAAACAACCAACCCCTACGCGATCGAAGGTGACGACCGATTCATCTACTGCGTGTGGCACGATCAATTGTTGATTCCGATTTTCGGAGGCAAGCATCGGCACACGGCGGCCTTGGTCAGCCTGAATCAGGACGGCGGATTTGTTGTCGCGGGATTGCGCAGTGCGGGGATCCTGCCGGTTCGTGGTTCGTCGAGCCGAGGGGGAGCTCAAGCCATGCGACAACTGATTCGCGAGGCAGAGGGCAAGCACATCGTGATAACTCCGGATGGCCCGCGCGGGCCGCGCCGCGAGCTGTCTCCGGGAGTCATCTTTCTCGCCTCGCATTCGGGACGGGCCATCGTTCCGACCGCCTTCAGTTGCGAACGCGGCTGGCGATTTGGAGTCGGTTGGACCAACTTGCTGGTCCCCAAGCCATTCTCGAAAGTCCACCTGCTGACCGGCGAACCGATCCACATTCCTCGCGACGCGGACCTGCGCAACGAGGTCACACGCGTGGCCGCCGCGATGCTGGCCATGAATGATCGCGGCGATGGCTTGGCGACACGGACCCCGTCGTCGACTTCCGATGCTACTGAGAAGACATTCTGAGTCGAGTCTCGTTCCGTGATCACGCCCGCCGGTTCATCTCCGGAAGACAACGGAGACGGCGAACCATCAATCGAGTCGATTGTCCGCGGGAATCGCCGGCGGACGAACACACCACATCCAAAGACAGGCCAGGCCAATCAGCCATTGCGCCGTAGTGACCCAAAGGTAGATGCGGTGCTCAAGGTAAAATGACTCGCCAAACTGCGGGGACAACGCGGCCGCGTCCAGCCAGCGACTCAGCCGCGAGTGCCAGAACCACAGCCAGACTTGCAGGCCGAGTAATGCGCTCGCCATGACCGCTCGATAATTCCGTGGCCTGCGTCCCAGCGCATCGGCCAAGAGACCGATTCCAACAATCGTTCCGGCAACATTGAGCCGAACGGTCACGCGCTGAGTCAGCGATCCTTGGTCAGCGCCGCCGAACTGCTCGATGCCCAGAGGCACGACGACCGCAGCATAAAACGTCAACCCGCCCCACCACACCGCCAAGCTCACGGTCACGATGAATCGACACAGCCAGAATGTCCAACTTGATTGGGGCATTGCATCCTGCTGAGGAGACCGATCCGCATCCTTAGCGATGAACGAAACCGAGTTCGTCAGAGCTGTCACGATCGCTTGCGAAGATCAATCAGACGCGATGACTTCGTTCGCATTCATCGTACACATCGCGGCAAACACGGCGAGGTTGATAGATTGGTTCACAAATTTAACGCGACCATCAACGAACAAGAAATTCCCGCCGCCGGAGTGAAAACTATAGGGTTCGTTGTCGTTTTTTACGTTCATGGGGCGTGTGCATCCGCCGGCCGGCCCGCAGCCCTCCGCGGAACCATCGGCCTTCGCGCCGTCGAAGCTGAATGGTCCTTCGCTGTCGGCCCAACAGATTCCTTGATCATTCGAGAGCGTCGAGTTTTCCGTTTGGCCACGGTAGACCTTGGGCCGAGCGGCGCATTCCACCACCGCGATGGTAGAGGACGTTCCGTCTCGCACATCGCGAAACTGGGACGTGGAATTGCGAGACATGATCGAGAATCGGTTCGTGGCGTTGTAAAGCGCCGTCGGGAGATGCGGGTTGATGGACGCCGGTTGAACTCCCATATTGGCCTCATAATCCGTCGGTGCGACCGGGTTCGAGAAGATCATTGCGGGGCGGGGAGGCTTGGCGACGGCCGTCGTCACACCTGCCCGTGTTGGCGTGCTGGGGCACAGAAACGCCGCGACGGGCACTGCCGCCGTGACTGGGTTCGTCCCTTCCCACCAGTTGAGCTTGATGTCATAGAGTTTCTTCAGGTTCGCCTGCTCGATGTACGGCAGAATCAGCGGACGCCAACCGACAAACTTGCCAGCCGGGTTTCCCGGCCCAGCCATCGTCCAACCCGAGGCCGGAAACACGTTGTTCGCGTCATGGAAATTGTGCAGTGCCAGTCCGATCTGCTTCTGGTTGTTTTAACATTGCGCCTTCGCTGCGGCACCGCGAGCAGACTGAACCGCAGGCAACAACAAGGCAATGAGGACGGCGATGATGGCGATGACCACCAACAATTCGATCAGAGTGAAGCCAAGACGAGAACGGCTATTCGATTTTGAAATGGTCATGCGGATCATTGGAAATTCTCCTTTTACGCCAAAGTGGCCGGAGACTCTGCATGGTGCGATTCGCGATCGGCCGCATCACCGTCATCAAATCGAAATCGGATTCGTTGGGCGTTGATTCTTAATCGGGCTGCGACTCGCTCGCCAATGACGTGGCCATTTTTCGTGCTATTCTTGTCGCCAGGATCGCCGTCCGAGGTCTCATTCGACATTCACCCGGCGATATTCGTTGAGCGATGGACCGTCGCCAACGGTCATAACGATGAGGGCTGGAAAACGTGTCACCAAGGTCGAAGTCACGACAGCAAGTTGTTGCATGACTTGACCGCGTTGGGGTCAAACTGGAAGGAACGTCTCTGATGAAACGACAAGCGATCGTAGCGATTGGCGCTTCACTTGCGGTCATTCTGGTTGCGGCTGTGCTGCTAGAACCAACCCAAACGGCCTCAGGTTGGATCGCGGGCGATTCATTCCTGGCCGGCCGGCCATCGCGGTACTGGGCCAAACAGCTTCAAGGCGGGCCGAGCGCCAGCGCAGCGGCACTGTCGATTTTGGAAAAACACGGGGTCGATGCCATCCCGGTCTTGTCAGAAATTTTCTTGGAGTCTCCTGGCGAAACGCGATCCGAACTGCGTTGGACTGCGCTCGAACTGCTCGCCAAGAAGTCTCCGCTCCCCACAACAACACACAGCACCATGCTGCGCGCGTTGAGTGATCCGGACCCACACGTTCGATCCGTGGCGATTGCTGCGGCCCCGAAAGCGGGGGTTCCAGCAGTTGATGTCGTGCCGAAGCTGAAGGAGTTGCTCCGATCGGAACACAGCGTCGTCGCTGCGCGGGCCATGAGTGAATATCGAGCGTCTGCCGCGACGGCTCTGCCGGAACTTGTCGCGGCCATGCACGACGAGAAGTTGCCGACGGAAGCGCGGTGGAATGCGGCTCGCACCATTGGCAAGATCGGCCCGAATGCTGTCTCGGCGGTGCCAGACCTGATCGACGAAATGGATGATCCAGAGGACACGATCCGCGAGCACGCTGCGGAAGCCATCGGCGATATCGGCCCCGTGGCCGCCGAATTGGGAGTTCCCGCACTGAGGAAAGTGCTGACCGATCGCTACGTGAAAGTTCGTCGCGATGCAGTTCGGTCACTGGGCTACATCGGTGCGGACGCTCGTCCGGCTGCAGAGGACATGCTGCGGTTGCTCAAAGATCCCGAAGCGATCGTTCGCGAGGCTGCCGAGAAGGCTCTGAAAATCGTCGCCCCCGAACTCTTGCCGAAGGAAACCAAACCGGCCGGCAAGGTTGAACCTCAAGACAAGGCCGACAAAAAGACGCAGCGAAAGTGAACCGCGTCACCAGATTAAACTTTCGAGCGCGCGTTCGACTTGCTGCCGAGCAAATGCGTCATTTTGCCAGTACAGCCCGACGAAGGAATACAGTCGCTTGTTCTTGTGCAGGCATGTGACGTGCTTCATCAGCGTCTTGCCCCCCAGCAAACCGCTGTAGACGATCCGCTCTCCGGCGACCGGTCCAGCATTCACCTTCTGGAGAGACTCTTCCACCTTCCAAGTCTTCACTCCGAAGGCCGGACCGCTCCAATGCGTTTCGAGCTGCTCGACAGCCACATCGTTGCGGCAGATGATCTGCAGCGAAGCTCCCCCTTCAGCCGTCGTCATTTGAAAGCGACTCAAGAAGACGTCCCCCGGCAAATCGCCGGCGGGAAGCACGGAGTTCGCGGATTGGCTCCAGCCCTCCGGGACACGGAAGCGGAATCCCTCGCTTTCGCTGTGAAAAACCGGGGAGTCGCGCAACAACGGCGCTCGCGGCGCTGAGTCACAGCCGCAGCAAGTCCACACAATCGTGCCGACGAGCAGACCCCATGCAAACAGCGACCGCGACATCCGTGGACGCTGCGCATTCAGTGCTGCCAGCAGTTCGTCAATAGTCGGTTTTGACAACTTCTCCTCCGGAGCGAGTGGCCAACGAATGCAAAATTTCCAGATTGATCCCCGAACCCATCGCATGCACCGAGCCATCCGCAAACAGGAAGAACACCTGTCCGGAATGAGCCGAGAAAAAATCGTACGGCTCGCTGAATCGATCGTTGAGCGTGCGTGAACCGATGCGAGCCAAGGTCATGCAGGGGGACTCTTCGATCGTCGAAGTAAACACGGGAGCTCCCGGCGTTGTGCGAACAGTTCCGCCGGTCATGACACCAGCCCAAGGAGCCTTGGTGAACAATGCGGCTCGTTCACCGACGGAAATGGTTTGCGACAGACCATCGCGGATGTCTTGCGACCGAATTCGGCTATTGCGTTGAAAGGTACCATCGCCATCGTCTGGGTTCGTATTGATCAGACCAAACTTGCCGAAGACGGCGACATAGCTGGTCGTGCTGGCGTCGGCCAGCGCTGAACCATCCTTTCGAAGCACGGTGAAAACACCCGCATCGGTATCCGATGGACAGGTCACGAGGGGGAGTGGCCGAATCACTTTGTCCGCATTCACGGGAGCACCGACCGACCAATTGAGATCGATCTGCCGGTACAAGGTGGTTTGGCCGATTTGAGGCAACAGCATGGTGATCCAATTCCATCCCGGATCTTGGGGAGGCGGAAGGGCGGCCGGCGGGAGCCAGCCGTCAAAAAGAAATCGGCCCAGTGCGCTTGGCGGTTCGAGGCTCAGGGCAGCAGTGTTCGGAACGGGCCCAGCAAACAAATACCCGGGTGGATAGGTCGCGTGGCTCTCATGGTACTGATGCAGCGCCAGCCCCCACTGCTTCAGATTGTTGCGGCACTGCGTACGTCGCGCAGCTTCTCGCACGGCCTGAACCGCAGGCAGAATCAACGCCAGCAGTGTGCCGATGATCGCGATCACCACCAGCACTTCAATCAGAGTGAATCCCAACCGAAATTGGAGCTTCTCGCGATTCGTCGTTGGCTCCATTTCAATGTCTCCAAGATCGAGCAACACTTCGCAATCGTGAAACAGTCCTCACATCCTAGCTGATCAGTCGCAGATATCTCAGAATCGCTGACACGAGCGGATGCTCCTGATCCCAACTGGCGAGTTTTCGGCAGACAGTCAGTTTTTCAGATCGCCGAACCAAGAGTGAGTTATCAGACAACCGAACCGGACGCGAGTCTCCTTCTGAGTTTTGCCAACGGTTTGGCACATAAGTGTTTGGACATTGGTCCTACTTTGCGGCGTCAATATCTCCGTCACGAATGACACGCATGGTCGCGATTTTGCCAATCCTGCCCGCGATTGGAAGCCTGATCTGGCTGATCGTTGTATTGATCAGTTCGGGGGTGCTCTGGGGATTCAGTCGCCGTGGGCGAAGACTATTGGTCGCGTTCATCAAGAGCCAGTGGCGTGGCCTAGCGGTGCTGGTGGGCATCAGTGTGACGCTGCCAGCAATCTATTCGATATCGGTTCGGGCATTGACCGAACGATCGCCGAAATCACCGCGGTCACCCATCGCGTTCATTCCGAAGGGTTGGCCCACCAGCCGAGGTTCGCTGGCGAGATTGGGCAGCGATGGCACTCGCGGACCCCGTTCCGGAGGTGTCAATTGGGTTGGTCGTCGCGATTATGTTTTCTTCTCCTCCCCGGCCATTTGCGGCGAGTACGTCGTCGCGATCGGTTCGCGCGGCGATTCCGCTCGTTGTTTTTGCTGGGACGTTGCCACGGGGGCCGAAGTCTGGAACGCAGGGCCTCGGGATTATCGGATGACGTTGTCGTCGCCGATTCTCGCCGACGGTCGCATCTTTTGCGGCGAAGGAGTGCATCACACGCCGCGAGCACGCGTCGTCTGCCTTGATCCCGCGAGCGGCCACGAAGATGGCGTCGCTTGGAATTTCGCAACGGCGAGTCATGTCGAATGCACTCCCGCGTTCGACAACGGTCGAGTGTTTGTCGCGGCCGGCGACGATGGTGTTTACTGCTTCGAAGCCGACCCGCGTCACTCGGCTGAGCAACGAGTTCACTGGCACATCCCCGGCACTCAACTTCCGGATGCAGAAACCGCGCTGGCGGTGCATGCGGGCCGCGTTTATGTCGGACTTGGTCACGGCGGCAATACGATGGTTGCCTTGAGTGTGGAGACCGGTCACGAATTGTCGCGAGCAGCGCTGCCACTTCCCGTGTTTAGTCCGCCGGCGATCTTTGGCGATGGGCTGTTGATCGGACTCGGACCGGGAAACCTCGTGAACGCGCCGACCGCCGGCGCTGGTGAAATTCGACTCCTCGATCTCGAAAAATTGCAGACACGTTGGACATTGCCGACAACCGCCTCGGTCCTCAGCTCCCCGGCGGTGATTGGCGACGAAGCTGTCGTCTGTGTGGCCGATGGTCATGTGCTGGTCGTTGATCAGAGCGGCAACGTGCGACGTCAGTGGCGGTCACCGTCACCAATTTTGACTTCGCCAGCGGTTTCGCTCGACACGATCTACTGTGTCGATGCGGAAGGAGTTCTGGTTGCACTCGACATCGGAACGATGGAACCGGTCTGGCAAGTTCGGCTCGGTCCGTCCGGACTTTATGTGAGCTCTCCTGTCGTCGCGCGCGGGCGAATTGTTGTGGGAACCCCCGAAGGTCTCATGTGTGTGGGAACGATTCCGCAAGGAAATTGAATGCCAGATTGGGTACATGACCTGTCGGATCCGTGGCCACTTCCCGCAGCGGACCAACGTCGGCGACTGGGCGGAAAAGGAGCCTCGCTGCGTTGTCTCCGAGCAGCTGGACTGCCGGTCCCGCCAGGATTCACGATCACCACGGACGCCGTTCGGGAGTTTCTGGCGAGTGGTCACTGGCCCGCCGGTGTCGAAACAGAAGTCGCCGCCGCATTCGAACGTCTTCGCGTTGAGGCCGCCGCTGAAAACAGCACCGAGTTCAACTCGCATCGACCTCTGACTGTCGCGGTTCGCAGCGGCGCGGAGACGTCGCACCCAGGCTTGATGCGCACGATTCTGCATTGCGGCTGGACCGAAGCGCGGGCTGAGCGAGCCAACTCCGCAGCGGCCTGGACTGAGTTCGCCGACTTCCTGCAAGCAATGCTGTCGGTCCCACCAAATGGCCGCAGGGCGCTCGCCCCGGAGGAATTGTGCGCACGGCTGCTGGAACAACATCGACAACGTGGGCCGATCCGCGACGAGCCGCAGTTCTGGCTGTGGGAAGCAATCAACCTCGTGGCCGAATCCTCGCGGTCATTGCCACCCAGCGCTGACGATGCCGCGCCCTGCACTGCGGTCACCGTGCAGGCGATGTTTCCTGCCGAAGTCTCCGGAGTTTTGTTTTCGCGCGATCCGCTGGAACAGCCAGCAGCGCACATGGTCATCGAAGCAGTGTCCGGTGAGGGCCAGCGGCTGATGTCTGGTGCGGTCAATCCGTGGAGTTGCCGACTCGATCGCCGCACGCTGCGTCCGCTGGTCGAAGCTCCAGACACTCCGCCGTTGTCGCGGCCCGCAGGACTCTCCGATCAACACCTTGACGTGATCGCTCGCGCGGCATTGCGCATGGAAACGGAGTTCGCTGGAAGTCCCGTCGATCTCGAATGGGGCTGCGTGTCCGGTCGTGTCGTGTTCTTTCAAGTCCGTCCGCTGGCATTCAGCCGCGAAACAGATCGGTGTGATTCCACCTTCGAGTCTGCCGACCGATTCCGGCTGCGAGCATTTGCCGATGCCGGGCGTCCGCTGTGGGTGCGGCATCAACTGGCCGAATCGTTGCCGCATCCCACGCCGCTGTCGTGGTGTGTCTGGGAACAATTCCTGTCACCCGACGGCGGATTGGGGACGCTGTATCGGCAACTCGGCTTCGCGCCGTGTCGGTTCGCAGATGGGCAGGGGTTCTTGCAACTCATCGCTGGGCGGGGCTACGCCGATCCCGATCGACTGCCACAGATGATCTGCGGCAGTTTTCCGTTGCGGCATTCGCACCAACGACTCATCGAATCGGCGGAGGAGTTGCACGAGCCGCCCACCGAGTTTGATCCCGAACGTCTCGATCCGTGGTTCCTGCTCAAGCTGCCGCACCTGGCTTGGGTCATGGCCCGTTCGGCCTGGCGAAACCAGCTCCTGCGTCGAACTGCGCGGCGACACTTTCGCGAATCCGTGGTTCCGGAGTTTACGGCCTCGCTTGCCAACCAGTGGGCGATCGACTGTCGGCGACTGACGCTGCGTGAACTGGTGACTCGCGCCGAAGAATGCCGAGCTTGGCTGTTCGACGAATGGCTGCCGCAATTGATGTTGCCGGGTTGGCTCGGCGTGCAAGCCTGGCAAGCGGTCACGCGCGGACTGTCGAAAGTGCTTTCGACCGACGAGGTCCACGCGGTCCAGATCGAACTCTTGTCCCGAGTGTCGTACCCGGTTCACGAATGCGATGTTCCGACAACGACAGGAGCCACATTGCCATTCGAGGGAGAATTCGAACTCGCCGCACAGTCGGGCGAACAATCCGGAGAACATTTCACGCCAACGAACATCGTGTCCGAGATCGCCAACGCGGAGTTGCCGGACTGGTCAGACGCGCTGCGGCAAATCGTGTCTGCGGATCGTCTGCGGCGGCTCGGCCAAATGATCGCTGGCGAACTCAAGATCGTCCACCACCTGCTGCCGCTGCGTGAGGTCGGAAAGGTCTACTCTCGGCTCGGCATCGCTCTGCTGCGCCACGTTCTTGGCGAACTGGCCGCCCGATCTGGACTGGGCGAACGGCTGTACTTTCACCATTGGCGAGAGTTGCCGTCGATCGCCGATGGAACAACGAGTGGCCCAACATCCGCACTTCTCGACGACCGTCTGGCCGAGTGGGTGTTCTGGCGCACGCGTGACGTTCCTCAAGTGCTGCACACCGGCCAAGCGAATCCCTTCCAGAAATCCGCAGCGTCACAAAACGCAGGCGCGACGGAAACAGGCTCCGCAGCACGACACTTCGCGGCACGGCCCCTCGCACCGGGCAAAGCATCCGGAGTGATTTGGCATTGGTCGCAGTCCGCTGGCATCGCGCCTCCCCCCGGTTCCGTGCTCGTGGCCAACGCGGTTGATGCGCCGACCGTGCTGCACTGCACCACCGCCGTCGCATTCATCGTGGAACAGGGAGGCCTGTTGTCGCACGCTGCCGTCACGGCTCGATTTGTCAAACGTCCGATGGTGGTTCTCGAAGACGCCACATCGCGAATGCCCGCCGGCGCGTCGGTTGAAGTCGACGGCAACACGGGAGCCGTCACGTCGAGACCGTGATCACAAACACAAATTGTTCGGCTCTCGATAACGATCGGTCTCATCTCGAACACGAAACTTCTCCTCGCGTTGTGAAGCGTTCGGCTCATCACGCAAGAGATGGCTACGTAGCGGTCACCGCTCCGCGTGACGAGCAGAATTGGAACACGCGCAGTTGTTTTCTGTGAATCGGGATCACTCCGCCTTTAGCACTTCGATCTTGAGCTTGCCGAGCGCTTGATAGGCGGGCAGAAACGTGCTGACCGGCAGCGGGGCGTCTTCGTCGAGGGCGGAATCGGCCATCTTGAGGTGGGCGGGGCCGATGCCACCTTTGCCCAGCGTCGCGTCGAGCGGAATCCATTCGCCGGCGAGAAAGGCTTCGGTCCACATGTGCCCGCCGAAGGAGTTCAGGGAATCGACGTAGACCAAACCGGCGGCGATGCGCGACGGGACTTTCTTGGCTCGCAGCATCGCCGCGAGGAGCACGGCGTGCTCGGTGCAATCCCCCTCCATGTGCTGAGCGACTTCGGCGGCGGAGGCCATCGCAGTTGAGAAGTTCTTTTTCGTCAGTTTGTCGCGGACGTATTTTTCCATTCGCGTCGCGATGCGGCTGGGATCGGTTTCGCTACCGGCAGCTCGCTCCGCATGGTCGACGACGGCCGGATCACGCGTCTGCAAAAAGCGAGTCGGCGTGAGGAATTTGCCATCGGCCTTCACCGGTCGCGAATTCACGGGCGGAATCGGTTTCGTAGTCACGGTCAGTTCGATGGCATGCTCCTTCGAGTCTTTCTCGACCAGCCGTTTGATTTGTTGGGTGCCGCCGGCGATGAAGAACGGTTCGGGGGATTCTTCTTTCATCGAGACGCGGTAGACAATTTTCTTCTTGCGATGCGCGTCAAGGATCGGCGGAGCGATGCGGACCAGCGTGTTCACGGCGAGGTCGAGTTCCGCTCCGGCGATCGCTTGCAAGGCGACGTCGCGTGGCACGTCGTACGCACGAGCCACCAAGCCGAGCATGTCGGTCTCAGTCAACTTCGTTTGCCAGGCGGCATCGACGTACTGCCGAAAATTGTTCTCTGGGATGGCGGAGAAACTAACTTTGACTCTGAGCAGCGAAACTTCTTTGCCATCGAGCAGCTCGACTGGCTGCATGTCATCGGGTGCGAAATGTGCCTGCGAGACTTTGGCGAACTCCGGCAGATAGATTTTGAATGACTTCGATTCGCCGGGCTTGAGCGGATTGTCGCGCAGCCAGCGATCGGGATAGGCCGGCGACTTGGCATCGGCTTCCCAGGCGACGCGACGCTTGTCGGTGCGGCCGGCGAGCGTGGTGGTCAATTCGATCTGATCGCCGTTGACGACCCCTTCGGTGGTCGTGTTCTGGATCGGCGGGTTCTTCAGCTCGAAGGCGAAGCGGAGCAGGTTGCCGGATTCCGTTTCCTCGATTCGCAGCGACGTCGACATCTTCAACTCTTGGCCGAAGCGTTTGAGCGAAAAGTGCGATTCGCTGACGGTGATGAAGACTTTGTTCTTGTCGCGCAGTTCAACACGTTCGCGGCCGTATTGGTAGCCGACGCGCTGATTGCCGATGTGAATGACTTGCCAGGATTCGTGGTCGTCTTTCGGAGATCGGTCTTGAGCAACGCTCCACGCACAGGACGACAGCAACCACAGGCTGACGGTGACGAACTCTCGAATTCCGAATCGTGATCGAGTCTCGTGCGGCATGTTTGTGACTTCTCTGCGTTTCAAAAAACCGAGTTCGGGAGGTTCTCCAAAATCAACTCCGTGAAACTTCTTGGCTGGCGATGAGGCCGTCTTTCATGACGATCCGACGTTTGGCTTGAGCGGCAACGTCCGGTTCGTGTGTGACCATCAGGATCGTGCGGCCTTCGGAGTTGAGCTTTCTGAGCATGCCCATGATCTCTTCGCCGGTCTTCGAGTCGAGGTTACCGGTCGGTTCGTCGGCGAGAATGATCTCTGGATTGTTGGCGAGTGCTCGCGCGATGGCGACTCGCTGTTGTTGGCCGCCAGAAAGTTGGTACGGACGGTGCTCGATGCGGTCGCCGAGTCCGACTTGCTCGCACAGATCAACGCAGTGAGCGATGTCACGAGCCGACAGCGCCGGCCGGCCGGGACGATAGTGCAACGGAATCTGAACGTTCTCCAGCACGGTGTATTGCGGGATGAGATTGAATGATTGAAAGATGAAGCCGATCAGGTGATTGCGAATGTGCGAGAGATCGTCGTCGCTCAGTTCCGAAACGCGGTGTCCGCCGAGGATGTATTCGCCGCTGGTGGGCCGGTCGAGCGCGCCGAGCAGGTTGAGCAGCGTGCTCTTGCCGCTGCCGGACGAGCCCATGATGGCCACGAAATCTCCCTGCGGAAACTGCATGCTGACTCCGCACAAAGCTTTGACGACGACGCCTCCCTTGAGGTGGTAGTGCTTGTGGAGATCGATGACTTCACCGGCAAGGGCCATAGTCTTCTTCACTTCCTAAAAATTGGGCTTCGTGGACTTCGAATTCTTGTTCGTTGGCAGAGGGTCCGTTTGCTTCGCAGAGGTTGTGGCGGGACCAGTGGTCGGTGATGAAGTGGCACGGCTGGGGGATTTTGGCGACGCAATCCAGCGTTCGAAATCGACGCCAAGCGCGGTTTGATTCGGTCCCGCACTGGCTGCGGGGCAGTTGTTTAACAGCCGAAAGTCTCGCGGTCCCACTTTGGAGCGGTGCGGCAGTTTGGCGGCGAGTCGGACATCGCCGTTGCCCGACAACGAGTTCTTCACGGCGGCGTCACCCCATTGTTTGTGCCAGTGACTCTCGAACGATTGTGGTCCGGCGGCTGAAGTGTCGGCGGCTCGAATGAACTGCGTCCACGGAGCGGTGTAGCCGTTGCCATGATCCCACCACACGATCTGCTGATTATTCAGCACGAAATCACGAACCGAGAGCAACACCGGCGAAGTCTTCTCGCCGGACAACTCGGTCAGCGAGAGCAGCACCGAGTGTTGCATGAAAATATGGAGCGGCCGAGTCGTCTTTTCGGCTTCCTTCGTTCCTCGAACTTGGAACAAGAACTTGCCGCCGGCTCCGAAGGTACACCAGCGGGCATCGAGCGTCCCGCCGATTTTCGAACTGAAGCCTTGCACGCTCAAATCGAACAGATCGCCGACCGAAGCGAACAGACTGTTTCGCAGCAGCAACGTGCGCTGGCGAAGATCAGCGTCCAGCAACTTGCCGCTGGTGAGCAGCACACTGTCGGTGATGACTCCGGAACAACGTTCGGCGGGATTCGCGAGTTCTCCCGGTTCGGCGTTGGATCGCTTCCAACGGATCAGTCCGCGGAAGCCACTGGTCCCTTCCAGCATTTGGCCGATGACTTGGCAGCGTCGCAAGGCGAAACTGCCGTCATGCACACTGAGGAAATGGCCCGGCATCTGCAAACTGGAACCGTTCGGGAATTGGAATTGTCCATCGACCAGTTCCAGCGATCCGTCTTCGACGATAAACATCGCCTCGTCCTCTTTCATCTTGTTCGACTTGCGAGGTTCGAGGACCAGCGGTGCCTCACCGGTGTGCTGAAATTCGATGCGCAAGGATTTGTGCTTCACTTCGACCGGAGTCATTCCTGACTTGCCCTGTCCGCGGACGACGACCAGCGTGCCGCTCGGCCAATCGTCGGTGCCCAGCACTTTGCCCAAGTCTTGCGTGTTGGCATCGACTTCGATGCGGCGATTGACGGCGAATGGCTCGATGCCCGTGATCGGGTACGCGGCTCGGTCCATCAGCGCCTCAGCTCGCGCATACGTCAGCTCGGTCGGGGCCGCGAAGTCGTTGACCGGGCAGCCGGGAGATTGGCCGTCGGTCCCTTTCAAGCCGAGTTCGTTCGGCAGACCAAGTCCGTTCGGCGACAACGAGATGAAGTCGGTCGGTGGCGTCTCCGGCCAATTCGCCGCTGAAAATTGTGAGAGTTCCAGCGACGACTGATTGCGCCAAACGCCTTTCCATGCGGCACCATCGCGCACGGCTTGCGTCACTCCCGGTTCTTCCAGAATCAACTTCTGCCAACCACAAACTGCCGAGGATTCGATCTGCCATTTGAGACTGGCATACGGACTCTGATCGTTGCTGGGGAGTCCGCCGAAGGCGGATTGCCAGCCGGGCAACGCGAGCAACACCGGCACGGCTTGCGGTGCATTCACGCCCGCGAAGACCGAGTTGACGATCACGACTTCCGTGGCGGGCGGTTTGGCAACGTCCGCGCCGGGAGCGATCTCAAACGCGGTGCCGGTGGACAACACGCTGCACGACAAGAATTTCAGACTGCGTGCCGCACCCGACCCCAAACCTTTCGTGGCAGGGTTGGTCGCCGGCTTGAGTGACTTCGGTCCCGATGGGTTCTTGGCTTCTTCGCCGGCAGGCCGAGTTGACACGCCACCAACTTTTCCGCCCGCCACGGCAGGCTTGCCCGCAGGAGTTTCGACTTCGGGAAGCTCGTGATTCGTCAGACTGAGCACCGGCGCGGCACCGGTCGTGAAGACACAGCGGCTGGCGAAAAAATCGGTCTGCGTCTGATCGACATGAAATGCACCGAGCGCCATGCCACTTACAACCGACTCGCGTGCGAAGATTCTTGCTCGCGACGATTGCTGCGGATCCGAACGAGTGACTCTCCCGCCAACCCCAAACGCAAACGTCTTGCCAGCACGACTGCCGAGCATCCGGATGTCACAACGCACAACCGCCAGGTCTCCGGATTGCACGGTCACAAACGTCAGCAGATCGTTGTTCGCGAACTGCCGTGGATCGACGTAAATTTGCAATCCTTCCAGCGAGAGTGCGCCGTTGGTCACGTGCAGCAGCGAGTCGTAGGGTTGATCCGGCTCGGCCAAGAGCACCAAGACCGGTACGCGGCCGAGCGCCGCGCGAATCACGACCGTGGCACGATTCTTCACTTGCGTGGGATTGAGGAAGTACGGCCCGTCGGTGACGAGTTCAATGATGCCGCCGGCCTCGGGAAGTTCTTTGAGCGCTTGTTCGAGCGTCGGCACTTGTTCAAAGCCGCTCGGCCCACCGCCAACAGCGATGGTCTTGAGACCGGCCGGAGCGGGCGACCCGTCTGCGGTGATCCATTCAGGAATGTGTTTGACCTCACCTTCGCGACCCAGCGGCGCGAGCGGCGAAAAGTACAACGCACCAGCCGCCGACGCAGCTACGGTGGGGCCGTCTTTCTTCGCGAGATTCGTCGAACCATCGATCGTCGTGACCGCCGCTGGCCCTTTCTGAGTCCCGCCACTGGACGCCTTGGGCCCTTTCTTTTCGCCACCAGTTTCGGGGGCGACGGTCGTGTTCGAGCCACTGGCAGCGGCGATCTCGTTGCCACGATGAAACGGATCACCACTCGAAACCGTGATCGTGCCGACCGAGTTGCCGTACAGCGAAATGATGTAGCCCAGAATTCCAATCACCGCGATGACGGCCGCTCCGATGCCCAACGACTTCAACGCTCCGAGATTGATCCCGCCGCCGGTCGGCGCGGCGTTCGCGAGCGGTTTGTGAACCGGCAGTTCCATCGTCGCTGCGGCGGCAAGTTGTTTGGCTTCTTTCGCGGCCGGCTTTTTGTACGACGCCTTCGGCTCGTTGACCGCGTCGTCGTCATCGTCGTCCTCTTCCGCCAGCGCGGCGAGATCCTTCAGCGACGTCACTCCACGCGTGAGGTTCTCGTTGTCCAAGTCCTCCAACAACTCGGCAGAAGTCTGATAGCGATCCTCCGGCTTGATCGCCAGCAGCCGCTTGATCATCACGGAGATGTTCTCGGAGACGGATTCGTTCTCGTCTCGCACGTCCGGCCGAGCACCGCCGGAATGAGCATTCAGCTTGTTGAGCATGCTCCCTTCGGGGAACGGCGGATGCCCAGTCAGCAGGTGAAACCAAGTCGCTCCCAGCGAGTACAGATCGCTGCGAATGTCCGCCGCCTTGCTGTTGCGAGCTTGCTCCGGCGACATGTAATCGACGGTGCCGACCGTGGTGCCGGCGCGGGTGATGTTGGTCTCCAGGGTTTCATCGACCGAACGGGCCAAGCCCATGTCCGCAAGCTTCACCAATCCATTTTTGGCGATCAGCAAGTTGGACGGCTTGATGTCGCGGTGGACAATTTTTTGCTTGTGAGCGTGCTGCAACGCCAGCGCGGTTTGCCGGATGATGTCCATCGCCCGCTTGGCCGGCATCGGTCCCCGTTTGGCGACGACAGAGTACGCATCGGTCCCGTCGATGAACTCCAAAGCGATGTACAAATACCCGTCCGCTTCGCCGGCATCGTGGATCGCGACGATGTTGTCATGCTTGAGCGCCGCAGCCGCTTGCGCCTCCGCCTTGAAGCGTTTGACGAGCGTGGGATTCTCGGCCTTTTCTTTCGCCAGAACTTTCAGCGCGACTTGCCGCCGAAGTTGCGTGTCGGTGGCGAGGAAAACCGTCCCCATGCCTCCCTGGCCGAGCTTCTTGATGATCGTGTACCGGCCGAGTTGCTTGAGCGTGTCCAGCCCGTGACCTTTGGTCGGGTTGCTCTTGCCGGCCGTATCGGCGGGCTTCGCGGTGTTCACCGCCGTCGGCTTCACCACGTTCGCAACGGACGGCTTGACCACACCACCCGGTTTGGGCGGCGGGTCCCGAGGCTCGGACTTGCCGGACCCAGCCACATTCGCAGCCATCGATCACCTCGGAACAAGAACAAGAAACAGATCATCAAGAAAAATGCCGTTGCTCGACGGACGGGAGTTTAGCTTGGTTCCGACGATTTGCCACAACGACCACGCGGAGGGCATCGCGGTTCACCGTGGACCGAACACCGCATTGCAGTGGCGCAATGCGCGAATGAGCGTGTCCCACCCTCATTCGGCAATTCTTCAACCTGTGGAAGATGCGCCGACCTACCAGCACGACGCGCGAGCGAGTGGTCGTCCGCGAATGAACACTCGCTCGCGCGTCGTGCTAATTTTGTTGTCATGCGACATTCTTCGCAATCCGGTGAATCGGCCGGGATGGAATTCACCATCAGCCTGGCCGTCTTCGAGATCGACCTGCATGTTCCATGCGGTGCAATCGTCCAGCCGGTGCGAGCTACATTACGGGATGTCGGCAATGCCAATCGGTTTGCTGCTGGTAGGACTGCGCAATCGCGAGCAGGCGGCCTTCGGAGAATGCTCGGCCGACGAGTTGCAAGCCGGTGGGCAAGTCCTCCTCGCCGAAGCCGTTCGGGATTGAGAGGGCGGGGATGCCAGCAGCGTTGCCAGCTCCGCCGATTTGTGAACCGGACAGGCCCTTGCGGTACTCGTCCCAAGGACGGTCGATCGGGTACGCGACGCTCGGCAATGTCGGACTGACGACTGCGTCGAAAGGAATCAGCGCGGTGTCCACTTCACGCTGCATGATCGCTCGAATGCGTTGCGCGTTGATGTAGTCCTTGGCCGGGATCGTCAGTGCCGAGTACAGCCCCCAGCGATCTTCGTCGGCGGTCATCTCCCAAACTTTGCCGTTCTTCGCGAGGTCTTCAAACGTGGCAGCTATCTCGCACGAGATGATCAGCGAATTGACCGATCCGTATGGCAAGTCCGGCAATTTGAACTCGCTGAGTGTCGCGAAGCGTTCGAGCACTTTCAGCGACGCCTCGAAGTTCGCTTTGACCTCCGGCTGCACTTTCGTGACGGCATCGCTGAGCACTCCAATGCGAAACGGACATTGAGCTGGCGACGCGACGTGCGATTGAGCCGACGATTCTTGAACGGCGTTGAGAATGAATCCGCAGTCCTGAGCCGTCCGAGCCAGCGGGCCGAGCTTGTCCATCGTCCAAGTCAAAGCCATCGCGCCTTTGCGGCTGATGAGGTCGTATGTCGGACGCAGTCCGGTGACTCCGCAATTGCCGGCGGGAGTCATGATTGACCCCCACGTTTCGGTGCCGATGGAAAACGGGACGAGGCCGGCTGCAACGGCCGCTCCCGAACCGCTCGACGAACCGCCGGCCCAACGCTTGAGATTCCACGGGTTCAGTCCCGGCCCAGTGAACGTCGCGTTGGCTTGCCGATAACCCAGCCCGCCGGCGATCTCGACCATCGCCAACTTCGCGGCCAGCACCGCTCCGGCCTCGCGAAGTTTCGTGATGACGGCCGCGTCTTCGTCAAACATCTGCTCTTTGAACGGAGCCGCTCCCCAGGTTGTTGGAATGCCCTTCGTCGCGAGCAGGTCTTTCGCGCCGTACGGAATGCCGTGCAGCGGACCTCGAGAACAACCGGCGCAAAGTTCGGTGTCCGCTTGCTGAGCCTCGGCGAGTGCTCGCTCGCGAGTCACCGTCACGACGGCGTTGAGTTTCGGACCGAGACGCTCCAGACGATCGAGAAAAAAACGCGTCAGCTCGATCGACGTGAACTCGCGCGCCCGCAGCCGCTGGCCAAGGTCAAAGACCGTTGCGAACGCCAATGATTCGGGAACCGGCATAACGATGGTTTCCGTGCTGTGTGGTGAAATTGATCGGGCGAGCGAATGTCGCCGAATGACTGCGGTCTATGGATTCCCCTGTGCCGGAGCAACCGTGGGAAGGGTCTCGAACTCGGAGAAGTTACCACGGCATGGGCGTTGTCGATTGTGAGTCGACGCTGCGGTCTTTCGTCACTCAGGACATGGAGGGCTGCGTCGAGCCGCAGCCGACGCTTGTCATCGTTCGCGAGGCTGGTCACGCTATCGCCCCTGTTGGATCTCGCTATTCGATTTGACTGCCGCCTGAAGGCGGAATACGAACCTCTCGAAAGGAACCACCATGAGACGCTCGGTTGGATTGTTCGCTTGGGCATTGCTTGGGATGACGACGATCGCGGGTGCGGCGGACGCTCCGAAAGGGATCACGAACCTGCCGCTGATTTTCTCGGACGACTTCGAGTCCGGCAGTTCCTCGAATTGGATCGCGACCGATCCGGCCGCTTGGAAGATTGAGAAGACGGACAAAGGCAACGTCCTGAGCCAGTTCGGCAAGAGCAACACCAAGACTCCAGTTCGTTCGCCGTTCAATCGGGCGATGATCAAGGACGTGACGGTCAGCGATTTCGTCTTGGACGTGAAGCTGCAATCGACGATCAAGGATTACGGGCATCGCGACATGTGCCTGTTCTTCGGCTGCCAGGATGCGGCACATCTTTACTATGTGCATCTCGGCAAGCAGACCGACGACCACGCCAATCAGATCTTCATCGTCAACAACGCCGACCGCAAGAAAATCTCAGCCAAGACCAGCAGCGGCACGAATTGGACCGACAACTGGCATCACGCTCGGCTGACGCGCGATGTGAAGGGCGGCTCGATCAAAGTCTTCTTTGACAACATGACCGAACCAGTCATGGAAGCGACCGACACGACGTTCGCCTGGGGCCAAGTCGGAGTGGGCACGTTCGACGACACCGGGAACTTCGACAATGTTTTCCTGTTCGGCACGAAGGTCGAGCCGAAAGAAGTCGCCGTTGCGGATCAGCAGGCTCAGCCCGTTGGCAAGAAGGCCGCTCCGGACAACACACCGCCGGAAGGATTCACTGCGCTCTTCAACGGCAAAGACCTGACGGGCTGGCAAGGACTCGTCAGGGACATTCATAAGCGGAAGTCGATGACCGCCGAACAAATCGCGGCCGAACAAGTCAAAGCCGACGAGAGCGCAAAGGCTCACTGGCGCGCCGAGAACGGAGTGCTCGTCTTCGACGGCAAAGGCCAGAGCCTCTGCTCTGTGAAGGACTACGCGGACTTCGAACTCTATTGCGATTGGAAGATCGAGCCGAAAGGAGACAGCGGCATCTACGTTCGCGGCACGCCTCAAATCCAAATCTGGGATCCCAGCGACGAGGCTCAACTGAGGAACGGAGCCGACAAAGGTTCCGGCAGTTTGTGGAACAACGCCAAGAACCCACGCTTCCCGGACGTGAAGGCCGACAACCCCATCGGCCAATGGAACACGTTCTTCATCCGCATGGTTGGCGACAAGGTGACGATCACGCTCAACGGCAAAACGGTCGTCAACAACGTCACTCTGGAGAATTACTGGGAGCGCGACAAACCGTGTTACGAGGCCGGCCCGATCGAACTGCAAAACCACGGCAACACGTTGTATTTCAAGAACATTTACGTGCGTGAGCTGCCGAAGAAGTAGCAGTTCCGTGGGGCAGGTTTTCAACCTGCCACACGAAAACGAAAATGCCCGGCTTCCCCTCCGAAGCCGGGCCTTTCCTCATCAGGTCTGCGTCAGCAAATGGAACGGCTCGCTGACGCACACCCTCTCATCGCATCGTTCGATTCTCGGAAGCTTGTTGACGTCTCGATCACCAGCGATTCTGCAGAGCCTTCGCCGCTTGATCGAATACTCGTCCGGGTTCAAATTCACTCGGCGGTTGGGTGGTGATTCGCAGCCAGACTGAGTGGCCTTGAAACAATCCCTCGACTCCCACATGCGGTCCCAATTGATCGCCATCCGTCATTGTTTGGGCTTGCCAATAGCAACTCTCCACGACATCGAAGGCCGCCATCAAATCTCTCAGATCGACCATGAAGCGTGAGAACACGCATTGTCCGTCGCGTGCTCCGCCATAAACCTCTGTGCTCGAAACGAAGAGCGTCACTTCCCACTGAGGCGGCGCGACCTCGTCATTTTTGTGAAAGTGGCAGCCAACAGGCGCTAATGGACTCTGCGAGTGAAACGCTTGCGTCGCCAAGGTGGCGAGATCCCCGAGCCACTTCGGTGGCTGTGGTTCACGAATTTCGACGTCGTCGATCTTCGGTTTCAGTTCTTCTCGTGGCATGGGCACGCTTCATTCCGTGACTGAGTCGGTGTGTGACGATTCGACTGGTCCTGTTTGTGCCTCTCGTAGGATTTCTTCCAAATGCTCCGAGATTGCCGAATTCATCACGCAACGGGGATGCCACTTTCCGAATTTCCTCTTGACCCTTCGCACACACGGAAGCATGAGGTCGCTCGGCGGAAGAAATCTTTCCAAGTCTTCTGCAACTCCGGCTTTTCCTGAGTCCTCTAATCTTTGATTTCGTGCGAGAAGGTCGCATTGGCAGGTCGGAAATACCGATGGTCTTCGTGCCTCGGTTTTCAGAAGTGTTTCCAACCACACGGCGGTCTCGAGAATCCACAATGCTGATACGACCGGCACCAGCGATGGCCGCGACTTCATCAAGTGAAACGCAATGTTCAAGTTTTGGACGCGAGCGTTTCGGTTTCTGATCACGCTGACAAGCGGCGAGTCATCCAGCACGCCCATCCCAGTGGGCCAGGAATCCCACCTCGCTCCTCGAAGTGGAATTCTCGAATCCATTCGATCTCAAAGAGGTGACCCCAGTCCGAGCGAATTTCCGCCTCGGTCACTTTCGGTGGTCCTTGTTGAGCCGGCTCATTCGCGTTGCCGCACAACATCAGCAGTCGAGCATTCGGAGCGGCGAGCCATTCCACCGTTTCCAGGAATCCCGCCAAGTTCACGCGCCGAGCACAGTGATAGCAGCCCCGATCAAACAGGAGCGAACACTGTCGTTCAAACTTCGCCGCGGATTCTCCCAGCGCCGAACGAAGGTTCGACACTCGACACAAGTCCGCAACGGCCAACTGCACAGCAACGCCAGTTTCGACGGCAAACGCGCGGGCACGTTCGATCGCGACCGCCGAGCAGTCCGTGCCCAAGACATCGAAACCTTGCTGAGCCAGATGCACCACGTTCGTCCCAGCACCACAACCGAGTTCAACCGCTCGGCACTGGGCGACATGTTCCTCGGCCAAGACGCGGACAAGTTCACGCGAGACGATGCCCGAATTCCACGGCACGTCGCCGCTGAGATATCGCTGGTCCCAATGCGCGGAGCTGTGTGATTGGCCGGTCATCATTCCTCCTCAGGTCGGATGACTCGCAGTTCACACACTCAAGCCAAGAATGCCAAGCTCCCCAGCGTGAGAACGATCGCCGTTCCCGCGACCACCGCGCGGCGACGGCCATTCCAAGCGGAATCCAATCGCAGCGAGAACGCGGCCAACGCGGCGACGGCCGTGCCCCACAGGCTCCAACCGGTCAGCGTCCGCAGACGAGCATCCACCGCCGCCTTCCGCCATGGCTCGGCCAATCGTTCGCCGAGTTCCGAAGTCAACTCCACTTGCAGCCAAAGCTGGTGCATCGGAGCTTGGAACTTGCCGAAATCGTGCTGAGCGATCTCCAAGAACCGCTGCTTGATCGCGGTGTCCTTGACGACGTCCGTGTGCTGCGGTTGCACGGCACCGGTGCCGCGCGGATCGAGCGCCGAATACTCCTTCACCGCGACGGCGGCAGCTTGTTGGAAACCGTGCAGTTCCGCCTCTATTTCGCTCGCGAATCGGCCACTGCTCACCACGATCAGCTTTCGGCTGCCGTCGATCCGCACAGGCTGTCGAGTCCATTCGGGCCGTTCGATTTCAGACTTCGCGGATTCCAATTCACCGGCACTCGGAGACGACGGACTTTCCAATGCCGACGATTCGATCGACCCAGACGGATGCCGCTCCTCATCGGGTTGGTAGTTCGCTCGCTGGGTGGTGGTCCGCATGGGGACGCCCCGAGACAAAAAAGTGAATCCGAAAGTGACCAGCAGCAGCAAGACTCCCACCACAAGAAACTTCGCCAAAGCTCGAGCGATCTCTGGCAACCGACGCCCTGAAATCATGAGCGTCACAATGAGGATGATCCCGAAGACGACGAACGCCTTCGGCCAGACGGCCCAAGTCGATTCAATGGTCAGAGGTACGGAGTTCATCGCATGGCCTTCTGAAATTTAAAATCTCAAATCTCAAATTTGAAATCGAATATCCCTCACTGGCGTTGTTCTCGCGGCGTCCACACGGCCGCGAGTTGCACGACGCTCGACAGACTTGCGGCCCAGACGGTGCCCCACAAAACCGGGAAGCCCCACGCACACGCGGCCACAGCTCCAACGATCGCCGTCAGGCAGACCGAGAGGACTCGGAAACGATGTGCCCGGAATGAATCGGTGTGCCACCACCAGCGGCGGAAGAAAAACAACGTCGCAAAGAACGCGACATAACTCTCTGCCAAGATGTGCTGCGGATTGTCCGATAACGAGGTGCTGGTCATGGCGAGCAGGCTTTGCTTTTGTGACCAACCGTCGGTCGGCAAGTCGATCATTAGCCAACCATCTAGCTCAAACAGTGCGACTCCGACCAACACGCCGACTCCCGCCAGCAGCATGCGGTCGATGTAGCGTTCGCGGGGCAATCCTTCTCGGAGCTTGCTGACAATCAACAAGCCCCACGAACCAAGCAACGTGCCGACTGCAAACTGACCGACGAGCGCGGTTGATCCGAAAAACTGCGTGACGTAGGCCAGCACCGCCGTGACGAGCGCAGTCGCCAATCCAGCGGTTGCCAGTGAGCCGCTCAGTTCGGTGATTCGGCGTCGCCACGAAATCTCTCGCACGGAGTTCGGGTTCACCACACGGAAGGCTGCGGCGCGAATCCAGCTCGATGACTCCGCCATCCGCTGTTGGCGCGGCTTCTGATGACCGTGTCCCGTAGATCGTTCATGATTCTCGGTGGACGATGAGCGTTCGGTTAGAAATAACCAATCCACTCCACGAGAGACTCCTCGGAACAACTCGATCGTAATGACAACGCCAAGCACTACCCAAAGAAAACTCAGACCTCGACCAGCCGACATCACGTTGGCACTCACACCACGAGGCAACGTCCAGATCAAGATCGCCACAGCCGCACCGATCAGCAACAGCGGATGGCGTTGCCAGAGCGACAGCGAACCACTCACCGATCGACCCGTTGCGTAGCAAGCTTTTTCCCAACGTGAGGCGGGACGTTTCGGGTTTGGAAACATACTCGGTCGCTGAGGTGTTGGTGTCACAGCCGCAGGCTTCTCGTGCGGCTGCGTGTGGGCATCATCGAGAATCGGCAAACGTGGGCTGGCCAACTTGTGAAACTTGTCGGCGATGGCGACCAGAGACGAAAATGTTCCCTCGGCAGAGTAATCCCAAAGCCGCTCGTCACGTTGAAACACATTGGCCCGAATGTCGCGAACTTGTTGCACAAGCTCAACGATCTGCGGTTGTTTCTGGCTCCAAGTGCGATCGCGATCCGCACTCGTCTCCAGCTTGCGAGCTTGGTCCAGCAGGTCTCGCAACTGTGAACAGATTCGGAGTCGTTCGGCGTGAATCTCGTGGAACTCGGAACCGCTCTCCGTACCGAGAGCCACGTTGCCGACCTGCAAGGCTTCGCTGGTACCCAGATGAGTCGCGGCAGCGCGGAACTGGCGAGCCAACTCCAGCACATCGCTCGTGCGTCGCTGCGGGTCTTTCTCCAGAGCGGCTTCAAAGACCGGACGCAGGTTGGCCGAGATCGGGGACAGATTCGGTCGCTCGGTCAGATGCTTCATCAGAATTTCGGCGGTGGTCTCCCCATCGAACGGAACCTTGCCGGTCACCAGTTCGTACAGGATCACTGCCAGCGAATAGACATCAACCTCGCGGCAGTATCGTCCTTTCGCGACTTCGGGAGCCATGTAGTAGACCGTGCCGACGCTTTGAGTGTGCGCGGAACGGCGGCTGGGGGCGATGAACTTTGACAGACCGACGTCGCCGACTTTCACGATGCCATTCTCGCGAAAGATGTTCGCGGGCTTCAGGTCGCGATGCACGATGCCTCGGTCGTGCAGAAAGCCGATGCCCGCCGCGATGCCGTCCAGCCACGCCAGCACTTCGTCGAACGGCAGACCGTTCGGGTGTTCGTGGACGACTCGGTCGAGCGTCTTGCCGCCGACGAATTCCATCACGATCCAGTGGTCGCCATCAGTGTCCTGTTTGATATCGAAGAGCGTCACGAGATTCGGATGCTTGAGGTTCAAGCACTGCGTCACCCCGCGCAGTTCGACTTCCAAGTTGTCTTGCAGAAGCTTGATCGCGACTTCTTTGCCGGAGTCGGTCAGCGCGTAATAGACCTCACCGAAACCACCGCGTGCGATGGCTCGCTTGATCGTGAATCCGTCCAGCGGCCGCGATTCGGGAGCGAACGTGAACTTCATGGCATCATTGCCTTCGTTCGTAGTTCTGCCGCCAAGCGAAATTTTGGGAAGGTCAGGTCGCTTGATCGCGGAACTGCAAACTCACAGCTTGATTAGCCGTTGCCGGCCGTGTTGGGAAAACCTTGCTGCGGGATTCGCCGCAGCGGTGGAAATCTTAGTCGCCGTTCGTGTGCAAACCGGCTCTGGAGCATCCAAACCGAAGACGGCCAGTCAGTTCGGACGCTTGTTGTCTGATGATTTTGACAGCCAATTTCAACGAGCCGGACGGCTCGATCAGTTGGGGATTTCGATTCGGAACCGTGATTCCTCACCCGACACAACATCGCCGGATTGCAACCGCCGACCGCTGCCGAGCCGATGGCCATTGACGGTCAACGCCTGCCGCGAGCGGCACCACAACTCAAGCCCCTGCCTCACGAGCAAGATTTGGCCGAGCCAATCGTGACAGACGATGTGGTTCTCTTCGCCCGATCCGAGCAAGCAGGTGTCTGCCAGCAGCACTACGCCATCGACCGATTGTGTCGGTCGGTGATCGCTCACAAAGTCGAGCCGCGCGGAAAGGCTGAGGGCGGACGGCTGTCGGAACCTCAAGCGGACGCTGCGGCCAAGCTCGATGATCGCACCGTCGTTGAGAGCCGTTCGATCGAGCACTTCGCGTCCGGCGACGCGCGCCGAGCCGTGCGCTTCGAGCAAATATCCCTCACCGTTCCGCACGATCGTCGCGTGACGCTGCTTCAAGTCCGAGAGGATCGCCAAGTCTGCCGACTCGCGCGGTTCGTCCGGTTTCGCGGAGGGTGTCCCCGGTCCGCCGATCGTCACGCGGTCCTTCAGGCTCAGCCAAAAACAGCCAACTCCGTCGATCCAAATCGCGGACATCGCCCCTTGCGTCGCAGGGCGACTGACGATCGGTGGATGACGGAGAAAGCTGAGCATGATGAGACTCGCAATTCTCAAATTTCAAATCTCAAATCGCGACTCATCCGGGCAATTATGGCTTCAGCGTTTCGAGGTTCACGATCTTCATTTCGGCCTTCGGATCGGACGTTTGTGCGTTCGGCGTGAAGTACGCCTCGATTTGCGATTCCAAGTCTTTCGGTGCGGTGTGCTTCGATTCGACCGGGATCAAATCGGTGAGCTTGCCGTCGCTGGCCATGACTTTTTCGCGGACGTCGATTTGCTTGTTGAGTTCGCGGATCAGCTTCTTGGCTCGTGTCAGTTCGCTGTCGTCGATGCTGACCGTGCTGACGGTTTCAGCCGCTTGGACTGCCTTCAGCCGAGCTTCGAGTTGTTCGAGTTGCAGCTCCAAATCGGTCTTGGCGACCAACAGGTTATCGAGCTTCTCGCGATTGGCGGTGAGCGCCTTCTGCCGAGCGTCCAAGACTTGCTGCTCCCGCTTGAGCGTCTCTTCGGCCATCTTGAACCGATCAAACCGCTTGGCCAGATCGTTCCGAACCTGGTCGGCCGAGTACGTCTGGCTGACGTAGACGAAGCTGGCCTGCCCCGACTTCAGGTCGGCGGTGCGTGCGTGAATCGCGTCTTTTTGCGAGGCCAACTCCGTTCGCTTGCGGCCAAGTTCGACGACGAACTGTTCGACATCGACTTCCTGCTCGGCGATGATGTGCATGACGTTGCGGATGTCCGGGACGATGTTCTCAACCAGCTCGCGGGCGCGAGTGACTTCGAATTCCACCGGAACTTCCTTTTTGACCGTCTGCCGAACCGAGTTGCCCCAGGTCCGAGCGTAGCTCCAGACATCTCGTCCAAACACAAACGACGCCAAGGCTCCGAGCGCCGCCACACCGTAAACCGCTTGCTTGATCATCGCCGTGTCTCCGATTCACCGGGGTCCAAGAGTTTTCGCAGGCCAAAATGGCCTCAACGGACGTGATTCGACGGTCGAGCGAAAACTTTGAGGCGAATGTTCAAAAATCTTTGCCGGATCCCCAATCCAAGTCGGCCGGCACGAAAAGTAGACCGGTCACTCCGTGATCGGAATCTTCGAGTCACGGAGTGACTCGTCTACTTTTCACCCACGGTACGTCGCAAAGGCATTCGGCGTTTCCCACAAAGAGACCTCGACCACGGGAAAGCCCTGTGACTGCGTGAACTCGAAGATCGTTTTGGCGATGTTCTCGGCGGTCGGGTTCACCGGCAGGATGAACAGCGGCTCGCCGAGCTGTTGCAGAGACGGCAACGCCGGGTCGTTCTCGTGCAGGATCATGCGGTGGTCGAGCTGCTCGTCGATCCACGTCCGCACGACTTTTTTGATGTCCGAAAAGTCCATCAACATCCCGCGAGAATCCAGGTGATCGCTGGCGAGAACGATCACCGCTCGGCCGTTGTGGCCGTGGAGATTGCGGCACTTGCCGGCGTAATTCAGCAGCCGGTGCCCGTAGCAGAAGTCGATGTGTTGCGAGACTTGAAACATGCTTGTGTCGCCTTTCAGACGGCGGACTGTCGGAATTGGTGGTGGAGAGGGTCGCCATTCCGGATCAGCAAACCTCGAAGCCAACGGCGGTGAATCGTAACGGACTTTGGGATTCTCCGCTCGCGGCCAAAGTGCATTGGTGCCAACGACTCGGCTCATTCGTCCATCGGCGATTCGTCGACGGGAACGATCGTCACTCGGTTGTCTGGGCGCGGCGACCGATAGTACTCGAACAGCGTGGAGTACGGTGTCCCTTCCGGGGCGTGCAGGAAGACACCTTCGATCCCCCATTTGCTCTCGATGATGACCGTGTCATCATTGAGCACTCCACGAACCAATCCGGTGTGAACGATGTAGCGATTCTCGGATCGATACACGATGACATCACCAGCTTTCGGATCGGCGACGACCTCATAGCCGTTGTCGTCCAGGATCTGTTGAACGGCCTCGCCCGGAATCAAAAACTGCGAATCCAGGAACACCCAGCCGTGGCAGTTGGCCACGCGATCGGCGGGACCACGTTGGATCGTCGATTCCATGAATTCCACGTTGAAGGCATCATCCTCGTCGAGAGGTTCGGATCCAACTTCTGCCATCCGAAACACACGAATGGGGCGATTTCGATCCGTCATCGCCACGAATTCGTGGACCACTTTCTTGTTCCCCGGAGCGCTCAAGAGCAGCGTTGGTTTTTTCGCGGGTGGATACAGCCGCTCCTGAAAACGGTGATACGACCAGCCTGCGAGACTCACGGACGAAAGTAGGATCAACCAGCCCGAGAGACGACTCCGAAAAAGAGACCGTGGCATCTTCCAGTGGCTGAGATGCAGCCATGTCAGCCCGGCAGTCGCTGCGATCACGGCAACCGTGCCGAACATGCGAAAGTTCGCGCCGAGTTCCCGCTGTGTGATGTTGAGACCGTCCACCGCCGTTAAACACAAGACGAACGCGGCGGCAAATGACGTGACTCGCTGCCAGCGCCCTGAGCCGTCAGTCGTGCCAAATGCCAACCTCCAGAAATAGCCCGCGACCGCGTACGAACTGATCGCAAACACGATCAGCCAGTACGTGGCGGAGACTTCAAAGAGTTCATTTCGTGGGATCATCGCACCGAATCTTTGGCGTAACGACGATTGAGATCGAATCCGCAGAGACCCAATTGGCACTCAATCCTGCCAGGCCACCAGTGCGATTTCAGTTTGGCTTTGGCTCATCGACTGGTGTGACGCCGAGCACGACGTCGAATCGTGCCGCGAGTTCGCCGACTCGCGATCCCTGGATGGGCCTGAAATCCACGAGCACGGACTCGCGAGTTTTTTCGTCGCGAATGCTGCGAAGGATGCCGTCCTTCTCATTGCCCGGATGACCTTTCACGTAACACTGCGTGACGAATTTCTCTTGGCCGGGGACTTTGACGGCAACGTGAATATGCGGTGTGCGGCCGGGATACGGCACCGGCTTGATCGTGCGAAAACCATACTCTCCCGCCCGCCCCGTCAGGAAACGGCCAAAGCCTTGGAAATGTTGGTCGCGCTTGTCGGCATTTCCGGTTTTGGAATGCAGATACGCCCCGGCATTGTCGCATTGCCAAATTTCGACAACGGCGTTGCGAATCGGATTGCCGCGCGCGTCGAGAATGCGTCCCGACAGATGCGTGATCTCACCGACGGCCGGCGTGAGCGTGTCGTTGATGACCAGCAAATCGTTATCGGTGTCGAGCGGCAGCTTGTCGGGATAGAACGGCCCTTCGGTCTGCTTCGGAGTTCGGGTCAACTCCTCCGCAAAGAGGCCAGGGACAGAAAACGCGGAGACACCAGCAGCGAGACCGCCAAAAAATTGGCGGCGTGTGAACAGCAAGTTCATGAATTCCTTTCACACTCTCGGAGATTGGCCCCTCCAGAGTGCCTCAATTTAAGATTGATGATTCTGCCGACTGGTGACCAGTCCGAGCGAACCCGCGTCAGAGAATCTTAACTCCTGGCTGTTCGGAGGACGTCTCGTTCTTCCCGATTGAAACGCCTCATCACAGCGACTTGCTCGCGATGCAGTACAGGCTGCGGTTGGATCGAAGCAACAATTTGCCGTCGGCCACGGCGGGGCTGGCGTTGAAGTCCGTCTCGTCGTCGAGTTTGTTTTGCGTGAGCACCTCACCCTTGCCACCCATGTCCATCACGAATGTGCCGTTCTGGCGAGTCACCAGATACGCCTTGCCGCCGATGACGATCGGCGAGGCATACACGCCGCCGGCGTTGCTCAAGCGCTGTGTGAAGAGCGACTCGCCGGTCTTTGCGTCGAGGCAACCGACAATGCCGCGTTCGTTGACGCTGAGGATGCGGTCCCCCGCCAGCACGGGCGACGGCACATAGCTGCTGAGCGACTTTTTCCAGACGACGTGTGACTTGGAGACGTCGTCTCGGCCGCCGGCTTTGACCGCGACCGCACTGCCGGAACGGCCACCGATGGCGTACACGATGCCGTCGCGGGCCACGAGGCTGCCGCAAATCGTGTTGTCCTGAACGCCCTCGGCGAACCACAGGAAATCCCCATTGTTGGGATCCATGCCCCACATCTCGAACGGAGCGTTCAGAACCAACTC
>CAMAWN010000023.1 GCA_945861865.1 Candidatus Kuenenia stuttgartensis
GTCCGCGGCAACGACGATGTCTTTCAACACAAGCTGCGGAGCATCGAAGCGTACCGCTCGCAATTGCAGATCGCCTCGCTCGTGGACAGCATCCGCCAAGACGGCCCCTACGAGTATCTCCGCGACGTCCACTTCCGGCTGTACTCGTCCAAGAAGTACCGGCCGCTGTTCGCGGATTGAGTTAAACGGGTGGCACGCTCTGACCAACGGGAAGGGCGTGTCGAGTGCTCTAACCACGCCCTTCGATGACTCAGGGCGTGCCACCCGACCGCCTGTACTCGTCCAAGAAGTACCGGCCGCTGTTCGCGGATTGAGTAACCGCCACCCAACCCGACTGATCATCAGACGCCGGTGGTTTGTTGCCACGCCCAGAATTCAACTGCGAGCGGGCAGGACTCAGGAAAACGCTCGCGGACAGCACGTTGGAAGGCCAGGTATTCGTCGTAGTCGGCGAGTCGGCTCCAACGATTCGTGAATGTTCTGAGACCGCTAAATGTCTGCGATTCGAGAATGATGTTGTCGATCGGAACGTGACAGAAGCGATAAAACGTTTCGTATCCGGGCAAGCGAGCTTTGCCAAACACGAAGACGTATTTGAGAGTCATGTTCAGCCATTTTTGCGCTTGGCCGATGGTGAAATTTTCGTAATCCGCCGATGCGTAGGCACCGCAGAGACTCTCACAAATCCTACGGTGCCACGAGTCAAAAGCCTCTTGCGTTGCGATCCTCGGATTGCCTGAGAGTTTCGCAATCTCGACTCTCAGGAGTTCCGTTGCCTTTGGGCGTGCTTCGGAATTCTTGCCAATGCCGTGAACTGTTCGACTGAGATCCTGATGTGCTCGTCTGATAGCGAGTAGGAGTGCGTCTTCGCCTGGGCCGAAGTACAAACGATGGAGGAAGTCCGCTTGGTCGCTTGTACTGGGGTTCGGATAGTGGCGAATTGTGGTGTCGTTCATGTGCCCAACGCGGGTGGCACAGCTTGCTTCAAGCTGTGTGCGTAGCATCAGAAACCGGAAGTAGGCTATCAATTTCATCGCACGGCAACATCCTGATTCCGCGCGAGTTCAGACGTCCGAGAGCAGCTTCGTCAGCGCGCGTTCGATGACTTCCGGGCGGGTCATTGGTCCGTGGTTTTGGATGTACTCGTCGATCTCTTTGGAGTGACGTGAGACAACACCCGTGAGGCTCCTCACATACTGCCGCCATTCCTCACGCACGGCGGGCATCTCGGCTTCGAGCATGGGACGCAATTGCTCATCCTCCGCGCGGAGGCGGGTGAGTTGCTCGGCTGAGACGTTGGGTTTGGCTTTCATCGTCAGTCCTCGGTGATGTAGGCGGTGCGGACGTAAACGAATTTGTTTCCCTCGGTGTCCGTTTCGAGATCATACGCGACAAAAATCGTGTCACCTTTGAACGTGCGACCGAAGATCGCGGGCCGTCCCGTCGAACGGCTCGTGGTCTCTGTTTCGATGTCGTCAAAAGCCGATTCGACTTCGTCGGGTGTGAGGCCGTGCTCGGCAATGTGTTCGACGTTACCTCCGGGGTCGTCAACCCACAGGAACATCCTATTCACGGGAATCTCCCAACGGCCACACGACAGTTGATCCAGAAAGAAGATCGTGAATTCTGTCTGTTTCCGCAATCAATCCACGAGAAGGAAACATTGGCCCGCTCTGGGAAGCGAGGGCGCGGTGGGGGACGGGGGTTGGTCGGAGGCGTTGACTGGGTTCTGGCGCGAGTTTCTGGGTTTTTGCTGGCCGATGTGCTCGGACTTCCGAGGTCTTGAAGACTTCCGAAGTCTGTTCGAGTCTGTTTCGTGAAAGATTGGGGATTGTTCTCTCGATACGTGGAATTGTTTCGACTTTTTGAATGATTGTGGGCAGAGTAGGCGGCGATCTTGCGTCACCAATCGCTCATTCAACGCCACCAATCGCTCATTCAACGCCACCAATCGCTGACTTCACGCCACCAATCGCTGACTTTACGTCACCAATCGCTGACTTTACGTCACCAATCGCTGACTTCACGTCACCAATCGCTGATCTCCTGAAAACAATCAGCGATTAATTTCCTGGAACCTCCTCGAAACAAGGAACGCATGATGCCTCTGAGCGACTTTGGATCGTTTGTGGTGGTGATGGATGAGATTGGTCTGCATTGGGCCGCTGTGAATGTGGCTCTGGGCGGGACCTCGGCGACGGATTTGAAGCTCGAAGGGGCGTTGACGCGGGCCGGATTCCTCACGGCCAAGGATGTGCTGGAGGCGTTTCTGATCGGGTTCGAGGACTTGGAGAACGCACGCGAGATCGGGGCGACGGCACGCGACCATTGGAAGGTGACGCTGCGCCAAAAGCTGGGCCAGTTCCGGGGGATGCTGCGGGCGGTGCTGCCGAAGTCGAAATACGCGGCGGCCGCCCCGTCGCTGCCGAATTTTGGGGTCGACGAATCGAAGTTCCTGGCCCCCTTCGAGGATGCGGCCAGCCTGTGGCTGCGAATCAACGCCGATCTGACCATCGCGGGCTTCACGCCGCCGCTGGTGATCGCCGGATTGACGCAGAGCCTGTTCGCCGCCGACATCCTGGCGATTCGCGCGGCCTATCACACGCTGCGCGAGGCCGAAAATGATCTCAACGTCGCCCGCAAAGAACGCCAGACGCTGCTGGACGACGCGAAGGAACGGATGGTGCAGTACCGCGCGGCCGTCGAAGGGATCTTCGGCGCAGATCATCCGCTGACGCTGTCACTGCCAGCCCTCTCCGCCGCACCGGGCAGCACCCCCGCGCCCAGCAGTCTGTCGGGGAACTGGAACGCGGCCACGGGCGAGGCCGACTTCACCTGGACCGCCTCGGACGATCCGAACCTCGACCACTATCAAATGCGCATGTCGCCCGGCGCGACCTACGACGCGGACACCGCCACGGTCGTCGCCACCCTCCCGGCCGGCACGCTGACCCTGAGCACGACCACCGGTCTCGATCACCCCGGCGACGTCGCCTCGTTCAAGCTCTTCGTCCGCCTCACCACCGGCAACGAAGCCGGCAGCAACACCGTCACCATCTCGCGACCGTAGCACGACGCGCCAGTGAGTGGTTGTTTGAGAAAAAACACTCGCTTGCGCGTCGTGCTGAAGCGACAGCGAGTCGATCAGGATCAAACGACGACGTGCTGTCCACGACCAGACTCACCACGCGGATTTCATGATCTCGAATCTGACCAAGAAGATTCCCGCATCGACCAGCGGCGTGGCTCTTCACGCTCCCAGCACGATCCTGATGGATGGTGGCCTGTCTTGGATGCTCGCCAAGCTGTTGCATCTGTGATCACACGGCGAAAATTGGTCCCGCCGTAGGCGGCGAAGTGATCGTCTTCATCGTTTCTTAACAGGAGTGAGTTCCCATCTTCATGGCACCTTCGTAGCGTCTCGCCGCTCAAACGGAACGCCCGAATTTCGGGCGGAATGAGGCTCCTGACGCTCACTTTCCAGAGGTTTCCATGACGGCATTTTCGAGACGATCGCTCCTGACCGGTTCTCTTTTGTTGGTCCTTACGACGGGTTGTTCGGTCAAAGACAACTCCTCCAGTGGGACCGGTGGAGGCAGTCCGTCGAAGCCGAACGGCACGGCTGATTCGACGAACTCTCCGAAAGTGGATGCTCCCGTCGAGAAGCTGTCGGGGGAGGTGCTCGCGGATGGTTCCAGCACCGTGTTCCCGATCACTCAGGCGGTCGCCGAAGAATTCATGAAGGTGCATAAGGACGTGAAAGTCAGCGTCGGCATCGCCGGGACGGGCGGCGGGTTCAAGCGGTTTGTGGTCGGCGAGACGGACATCAATGATGCCTCACGGCCGATTTCCGAGAAAGAAATCGATGCTTGCAAGAAGAGCGGCGTTGAGTATCTCGAACTGAAAGTCGCCATCGACGGCTTGTCGGTCGTCGTGAATCCCAAGAACGATTGGTGCAAGGCCATCACCGTCGCGCAGCTCAAAAAGTTGTGGAACAAAGGGAGCACGGTCAAGAAGTGGAATGAACTCGACCCGTCTTGGCCGGACGCAGAGATCCGTCTGTATGGCCCTGGCCCGGATTCGGGCACATTTGATTACTTCACCGAAGCGGTCAACGGCAAGGCGAAAGAGAGCCGTTCGGACTACACCCCCAGCGAGGACGACAATGTGCTGGTGCAAGGTGTGAACGGTGACAAGAACTCGCTGGGCTACTTCGGCTATGCGTACTACTCCGACAATCAAGACCAGGTGAAATTGGTGGCCATCGCCAATGGAGACGACGCTTCGACAGCCGTGTTGCCGACCGACGAGACGATTCTTAACGGAACCTACAAGCCGTTGTCTCGGCCGCTGTTCATCTACGTCAACAAGAAGTCCTTCGAGAAGCCGCAGGTCCGAGAGTTCGTGAAGTACTACATCGCTAAGGGGCAGGACTACGTCAACGAAGTCCAATACATCCCGTTGCCGGAGAACGATCGGAGAGAGGCTCAGCAGCGGTTGACCGAGGCTCTGTCGGCGAAGTAGCCGTATTCTTTGATTGGCAATTTCCAAGGAACACCGCTTGTCGCTCGCGAATGCTGTCTCGCCGCTGACTCCGCCGAAAACCGGCCTGCGACTGCAAAAGCAGTTTTCGTGGGCTCGCGCGCGGGAAGCTGGCGTGCGCGCGGTACTCCTCGGCTGCGCATCGTTGTCACTGCTGACCACGCTGGCCATCGTTTACATGTTTCTCACCGAGGCGGTTTACTCGGTCACTCCTGGCACGACGGCGTTCTTCCAGGAGGTGTCTCTGTGGAACTTCCTGGCCGACACCGAATGGAGTCCGCAGTTCGCCGACAAACACTTCGGCATTCTGCCGCTGTTGTGCGGGACGTTCGTCATCGCTGGTATCGGCAGCTTGATCGGCTTGCCAATTGGATTGGCCGCTGCGATCTATCTCAGCGAGTATGCCAAGCCAAAATTCCGCCGCATGATGAAGCCGGTGCTCGAAGTGTTGGCCGGGATTCCGTCGGTAGTTTACGGCTACTTCGCGCTGGTGTTCGTGACGCCGTATGCCCTGCGGCCGATTTTTCAAAGCCTGCTGGGCATCGACGTGGATATTTTCAACGCGATGAGCGCGGGCGTGGTGCTCGGCGTGATGATCATCCCGACGGTTTGCTCGCTGAGCGAAGATGCGTTGCGGGCGGTGCCGCGCGGGCTGCGCGAGGCGGGTTATGCGCTCGGTTCGACGAAATATGACGTGTCGCTGAAGGTGGTCGTACCGGCGGCATTTTCGGGAATCGTGGCGTCCTTCCTGCTGGCGATCTCGCGGGCGATTGGCGAGACGATGGCGGTCTGTATCGCCGCTGGGCAGATGCCGCGATTGTCGCTCAATCCGTTCCGCAGCATGGAAACGATGACGGCGTACATGGTGGGTGCCAGTCTCGGCGACACCCCCGCCGGAACGATCGAATACAAGAGCCTGTACGCCGTGGGCTTCACGCTTTTTCTCATCACGTTGGGGATGAACATTCTGGCCAATTGGGTGATGAATCGGTTTCGGGAGGTTTACGAATGAGCGTCCCGACGAAACTTCAGGAACCACATCTGGCGCGCCGGCATCGAATCGACAAAGCGTTTGAGTGGGTGTGCTGCGGTTCGACGTGGTTCGGAGTGGTCGTGCTGGGCATGCTGCTGCTGAGCGTCGGCTGGAAAGCCCTAACCTGGCCGCCGTCCAAGGCCAAGTTGCCGAGCAGTCCCGTGGCGACCGTCGAGGCAACGTCCTCTTCGGCACCGCTGAGCACCAGGTTCTTCAGCAGTTACGATTCGCGAAAGCCGCGCGAGGCGGGAATCCTCGCCGCGATCTGGGGCAGCTTGTGGCTGATCGTGCTGGTAGCGCTGTTTTCGGTACCGATCGGCGTCGGCTCGGCGGTGTATCTCGAAGAGTACGCCAACGACGGACGACTCAAGCGGATCATTCAAGTGAACCTGTCGAACCTCGCCGGAGTGCCGTCCATTGTTTATGCACTGCTGGGAATGACCGCCTTCGTGAAGATGTTTGGATTCTTCACAAAAGACGAAGGCAAGTCGCTGGTCATCAACTTGCTGTTCACGACCGTCGATGTCCCGCTGCCATTCGATCGCACGCTAATCTCCGGCGCGTTGACGCTGACTCTGTTGGTCCTGCCGACGGTGATCGTCGCGTCGCAAGAAGCGTTGCGAGCTGTGCCGTCCTCGATTCGCACGGCCTCGTATGCCTTGGGGGCAACGCAGTGGCAAACGATTCGTTATCAAGTCATTCCTGCCGCGATGCCGGGGATTATGACCGGAGTGATTCTGGCTCTGTCCCGCGCAATGGGTGAAGCCGCGCCGCTGATGCTGATCGGAGCGTTGACCTATGTGGCCTACACTCCCGGCGACATCACCAGCGTCAGCGACATCTTCAAGAATCCGCACGGTCTGCTGGACGCTCCCTTCGATAAGTTCACGGCGCTGCCGCTGCAAATCTACCAATGGATCAATCATCCCAGAGCCGAATACGGGCATTTGGCCGCAGCGGGGATCATGGTGTTGCTGACGATCCTGTTGCTGATGAACACCGTCGCGATCGTAATTCGACACAAGTTCCAAAAGTGTACCCGCTGGTAGCCCTCCCATTTTTGACCGAATACAACGCATCCCGCTCCGAGGCTCAGCCGTCATGACCATCATGCAAAGTTTCACCGAACTGGTGCACCAGCGGCAGCAACGTGAATCGGCCAAGAGGAACCGCCCCGTGGAATCCGAGGTTACGAAACTCGACGTCCGCAATCTCAACTTCTTCTACGGCGAAAAGCAGGCGCTCTTCGATGTGTCGATGACCGTTGCCGAACGCGCCGTCACCGCCTTCATCGGTCCCTCCGGCTGCGGCAAGAGTACATTTCTGCGCGCGCTCAATCGCATGAACGACATCATCGAAGGAGCACACCACAACGGTACCGTGCTGCTCGAAGGACAAGAGATTTACGCTCCCGATGTGGATGTCGTCTCACTTCGCAAACGAGTCGGCATGGTCTTCCAAAAATCGACGCCGTTCCCAAAGTCGATCTTTGACAACGTCGCTTACGGCCCGAAGATCGCTGGCCAGCGCAACCACAAAGGTCTCTCAGAAATCGTCGAGCAATCGCTCAAACGAGCCGCGTTGTGGGACGAAGTTAAAGACCGCCTGCAAGATTCGGCCCTCGCTCTGTCCGGCGGCCAACAGCAACGGCTTTGCATCGCCCGAGCACTCGCGACGAACCCCGATGTGCTGCTGATGGACGAGCCGGCTTCCGCGCTCGATCCCGCATCGACGTCGCGTGTGGAAGACTTGATCTTCGAGTTGAAGCAGAACTACACGATCGTCATCGTGACCCACAACATGCAGCAAGCCGCTCGCATCAGCGACTGGACCGCGTTCTTCTATCAGGGATATTTGATCGAGAAAGATCACACCCAGAAGCTGTTCACGACGCCGAAGAAGAAGCAGACCGAAGACTACATTACCGGACGGTTTGGGTGATTTACGATTGATGAGTTTCGATTGGAGTCATCACCGACGTGTTCGATCTCAAACCACAGCACATCAATTTCAGTTCGCCGTATCCAGCCAATCGAAAATCAAACAACATCAATCAAAAAATCCCATGAGCACTCATCTCACTCGCGATCTTGGCGTTCTGCACCGCAACCTCCTGTCGATGTGCGCGACGGTCGAGGAGTTGGTCCACAAGGCGGTCGATGAACTCGCCGATCCGAATATCGATCGCGCCAAGGAGCTCGCCAAGCAGGATGACGAGGTGGATCGCTTCGATGTCAGCATCGAAGAGGAGTGCCTCAAGATTCTCGCTTTGCATCAGCCGGTCGCGATCGATTTGCGACGGATCACGACGGTCATGAAAATCTCCGGCGAACTGGAACGTGTCGCCGACATCAGCGTCCACATCGCCGAGCGGGCCTGCGCCCTGGTCAATCAGCCGGGGATCGAAGTCTCGGAAAAACTTCAAGAGATGGCCAGCCGAGCCGTCGAGATGCTGCACAAGGCGATCGACGCCTACGTCGGCCTCGACAGCCAGCTTGCGAGAAACATCGTCGAATCTGACAACGCCGTCGACGAACTCAACCGCGAGATCATCAGCGAATTGATGGACACCATGCAGCAGCACCCCGAACTCATCGAACCGGCGATAAGTCTCTTCTCCGCCACCCGTCACATCGAACGGGTTGCCGACCACGCCACGAACATTGCCGAGGATGTGGTTTATTTGGTCGAAGGCGAAATCATCCGCCACCGAGCGCATTTTCGGTGAACTTGGAGTGCGGTGTGTCAGCACCGCTTTGGATTCTCAGCCGAAATCTGCTTTGATACGCCGCCTGTGGAACGGTCGCAGGCTTCTTTCTGTTCGATCCAAAGTGGTGCTGACACGGCACACCAAAGATGCACATCCAACGCGATTTTCAACAACCCGACAAATACCACGGCGGCTGGGTCACCATCGGCAACTTTGACGGCGTGCATCGGGGACATCAAAGCATGTTGGCGACGCTTGTCGCGAGAGCGGGTGCCGCCAACTCTCCCGCGGTCGTGATGACGTTCGATCCACATCCCATCGCGCTGTTGCGACCACAACAGACGCCCCCGGCCTTGAGCCTGCTCGATCACAAACTCGAACTGTTTGCGCTACACGGCATCGACACGGTCGTCGTCTATCCAACCGATCACGCGCTATTGCAACTCACGCCGGACGAGTTCTTTCGCGAGATCGTGTTGGGCAAGCTCAATGCGATCGGCTTGGTCGAAGGCCCGAACTTTTTCTTTGGTCACCACCGAGCCGGCAACGTGCAGACGCTGCGAACGCTGTGTGAGGCTTCGGGCTGCTCACTGAATGTCGTCCCGGCGGTGATCGTGAATGGCCAAATGATTTCCTCGAGCGAAGTCCGAGCTCGAATTGCTTCCGGACGAATCACCGAAGCCGTCGAGATGCTCGGCCACCCGTATCGGGTGCGTGGCGTCATTGCCGAGGGTGCCGCACGCGGCCGGACCATTGGATTCCCGACGGCCAACCTGGAGGGGATCACGACGCTGTTGCCGCCAGATGGAGTCTATGCGGGAGTTTGTGTGGTCGATGAGCGGATCTATCCAGCCGCGATCAACCTTGGCCAGAATCCAACGTTTGGCGAAACGGCACGAAAGTTCGAGGCACATCTGCTCGGCTTCGCGGGCGACTTGTACGGGCGGACGCTTGATGTCGATTTGCTGGCGCGGGTCCGGGATGTTGTGCGGTTTGAGTCGAGTGAGGCCTTAAAGCAACAGCTCAATCACGACCTGGAGACAGTGCGTGCTCTGGCGAACGCGGCGCGAGAGCAGTAGTTTTGCCGGCCGATCGCCGTAGGCCGTTAGGCCAGACAAGAACCACGGAAACTCACACATGCCGATCTCTTGGGAACCGCTTCGTCCGATTATTGCCGAGCACCAACGTTTTGTGCTCTCCAGCCATGTGCGGCCGGATGCCGATGCGCTGGGTTCAGAACTCGGCATGGCGGCGTTGCTCGAAGCGATGGGCAAGCAGGTGCGGATCGTCAACCCGTCGAGCTCACCAGCCAACCTGCTGTTCTTGGATCCGACGCAGCGAGTTAAGAAATTCGGTGAGGGCATGACTTCCGCCGAAGCGCTCGATACTGAAGTCCACATAATTCTGGACACCAGCGCGTGGGGGCAACTCACAGAACTCGGCAGCGTCATCAAACACACCAAGGCGAAGAAGGTGCTGATCGACCATCACTTCAGTTCGGACGATCTCGGCGCGGTCGAGTTCAAAGACACGAGTGCCGAAGCGACTGGCGCACTCGTCTTTCAGTTGTTCCGTTTCTTCGACGTGCCGATTTCGAAAGCCGCCGCCGACGCTCTGTTTTGTGCGATTGCGACCGACACCGGTTGGTTTCGATTTCCATCGACCACTGCGAACACGCTCCGCATTGCTGGCGACCTGATTGACGCCGGAGCGCAGCCGAATTTACTGTTCCAAGTGTTGTACGAGCAGACGACCCTCTCCAGAACCAAGTTGGCGGGCCGAGTGCTCAACACTGTGAAACTCGATTTCGATGGCAGGCTGGCGTACGTTACGGTGACTCAGCAAGACTTTGCCGAAACCGGTGCGGTTTCGGCCGACACGGAAGACCTCGTCAATGAGTGCCTGAAGATTTCAGGGACCCAAGCCGCGTTCATCGCCATTGAACAACCCACCAAATCCGTGAAAATCAGTTTCCGCAGCCGAGTCGGTTTGAATGTTGCCGAAATCGCCGAACGTTTCGGCGGCGGAGGCCACAAACAAGCCGCCGGTGCCATCCTCCCTGGACCTGTGCCAACCGCAATTGCTCAAGTGCTGACCGCGATCAAAGCGGCTTTGGCCACCTGAGTCCTTCCCCAACTCCCGCCTTTGAAAAGAGAGTCACGCGATGTCTCAAGCTCATCTCGAACTCCACGAGCACCCGGGCGAACCTCGGCGAGGCTTCATAACACACGTTCTCGCCGCTGGCATCGGCCTGCTCGTCGGAACGGTGCCAGCCTTTGCGGGGCTGGCCTTCTTTCTTGATCCGATCATGCGAAAGAAGAAAAGCGGTGGCGGCGATGGCTTCCTGAAAATGCCGGTCACACTGGAAGCTCTGGAAATCAACGGCCAACCACAGTTGGTGAAGATCATCATGGACCGGGTCGATGCCTGGAACACGTATCTCAATCAGCCCGTCGGATCGGTCTATCTGCGGCGGACGGACAAAGACAAAGTGGTGGCGTTCAACTCCAGTTGCCCGCATCTGGGTTGCATGGTGGATTACAAGGCGGCTGACAGAATCTATTTCTGCCCTTGCCACACGAGCGCTTTCGGAGAAGACGGCACGAAGCAAAACGACATCCCACCACGAGGCCTCGACACGCTCGACGTCGATATCCGCAATGGCACCGAAGTCTGGGTCAAATTCCAAAACTTCCGAGCGACCACGCCGGACAAAATTCCGGTTGGCTGATCGTGGAGCAGCGTTTCAACCTGCCCGCTCGTGCCGACCTCCCGCATTCGATCCTCGAACTTGACAGGCAGGTTGAAAACCTGCCCCACGGAAAACATGAACGCACTCATCAACTGGCTCGACGACCGTACTGGCTTCAAAAAGCTGCTGCACGAGGCGCTCTACGAAAACATTCCCGGCGGAGCACGCTGGCGATACGTTTGGGGCAGCACGCTCGTCTTCACCTTCTCCATCCAAGTCATCACCGGCCTCTTTCTGTGGACGGCATACAGTCCCAGCACGACGACCGCTTGGGAGAGCGTGTACTACATCCAGAACCACATGCAGTATGGTTGGCTGGTGCGCGGGCTGCATCATTTCTCCGCGCAGGCGATGACCGTGCTGCTGGCGTTGCATCTGATGCAGGTCGTCATCGACGGAGCCTACAAAGCTCCGCGTGAGATCAATTTCTGGCTCGGGCTGATCTTGATGCAGATCGTGCTGGGCCTCGGCCTGACCGGTTATCTGTTGCCGTGGGATCAGAAGGGCTACTACGCGACGCGAGTCTCTACCGAGATCATGGGCGCGACGCCGGTCGTCGGTTCGCAGTTGCAACAACTCGCTCAAGGCGGTCCGGAGTATGGGCATCACACGTTGACTCGTTTCTTTGCGATGCACGCAGGAATTCTGCCCGGCACATTGATCGCGTTTCTGGTGCTGCACATCGCCGTCTTTCGCCGGCATGGGATCACGGTTCCCGATCCCGATCGCGCGCCGGCAGCGACGTTCTGGCCCGACCAAGTGTTGAAGGATGCGGTAGCGTGTCTCGCCGTGCTGGTCACAGTGCTCACGCTGACAATTTGGAAGGGAGCCGAACTTGCAGCCCCGGCCGATCCTTCCGAGGCCTACTCGGCCGCGCGACCAGAATGGTATTTCTTGTTTCTGTTTCAATTCCTGCGCTTCGCGTGGGTCGAGAAGCTCGGCATCCCGTTCGGTGCGATTTATGTCCCTGGAGCTTTGATGGCGATCCTCGCGGCACTGCCAATCATTGGCCGCTGGCGAGCCGGTCATGTCCTGAATGTGCTGTTCATGATGGTGATGATGCTCGGCATCGCCGGCTTGACGGGATTGGCGTTGTACAACGATGCCAACGACCCGGACTTTCAAGCGTCGGTCAAGCAAGCTCATCTCGAAGCAATCCGCGTCGAGGAACTTGCCAAACGTCCCGCAGGCATCCCGCTCGAAGGCGCGGTCTCGTTGCTGCGAAACGATCCGAAGACGCAAGGTCCGCGTCTGTTCGCTCGCAATTGTGCTCCGTGCCACCGCTACGACGGCCACGATTCGACGGGGCACGACGTCGTAAAGATCGTCCAAAAAGAAGAGCACGGCCCGAAGGAACGCCTCGTCGAGAAGCCGACGGCCACCGATCTCGGAAACTTCGGCTCGCCCGAATGGATCAAGTCGGTCATCACCGATTTCAAAGGGACGTTCGCCGCGCTGGAGAACGTCAAAGACAAAGAGGGCAACGTCGCCGAATCGTCGAAGCATTTCCTCGAAGGAGAGATGGCGAGCTGGTCCACGTCGCACGCGAATCATTGGCGAAGCGATCCGAAGAATGAACAAGCGTTGGCCGACCTCGTCGCGTTTCTGTATTCGCAAAGCAAACCCCTTGGAAAATCGGGCAGTTCTGACGAAGCGTTGAAACGTGGACGGCAAATCTTCGAGACCGGCAAACTCCCGGTCGGCAAGTTTGAAACGAATTGCATCGACTGCCACTCGCTGCAACCGGTCGGTGAAGACAAGCTGCTCGGCGAAGTTGGAGCCGGCCCAACGCTGACGAACTACGGCGGCGAGCGTTGGCTGCGCGAGTTCCTCTCGAATGCCGGCCACGAAAAGTATTATGGTTCCAACAACGCCATGCCGGCCTTCGGCGGGCGCCTACTCGACCAAGAACTGGACCTCCTCGTCCGCTGGATGGTCGGGGATTACGAATAACGTAGATCAGGCTTTCCAGCCTGACTCAAACGCTCTGCCGACGTCGATTGCCAATCCGGTCCGCCTGGAAAGGCTGACCTACTTTTATGCCACCAATCACCGTCCAAACCGGCGCACGATTGCATTTCGGATTGCTCGCCGTGCAAGCCGCAAGCGGTCGCAACTTCGGCGGCGTGGGGTTGATGGTCGATTCGCCCGGTGGTGTGCTCTCGGTCGAGGCCAGTGACCGCGACGAATGTTTGGCCGAACTGGAGTTCGCCGCGAGATTGACCGCTTGGCGAGACGAGTATCGCCAACGATGTCCCGTCGAACATCGGCCACACGCTTGTCGCATTCAACTTTCGCAGATCATCCCGTCGCACGCCGGTTTGGGTTCGGGAACCCAAACGTCACTCGCTTTGGCCGCCGCGCTGGCTCGGTGGAGCGGCGAAGACAACGTGTCCGCCCCGGAATTGGCTCGTCGAGTCGGCCGCGGCGCGCGATCTGCGCTCGGCATTCACGGCTTTCAACACGGCGGCTTGTTGGTCGAGGGGGGCAAGCGGCAGTCCGACGAGATCAGTCCGCTCGTCGCGCGGCTCGACTTTCCATCGGAATGGCGAGTGTTACTGGTCTCACCCAACGGCCGTCGAGGTTTGTCGGGGGACGCCGAACGCGCCGCATTCTCGCAACTGACTCCGATGCCTGCCTCGTTGACCGAGACGCTTTGCCGAATCGTGCTCATGGAATTGCTGCCTGCCGTCGCGAACGCCGATTTCTCATCGACCGCAGCGGCGCTCCGAGAGTTTGGCCAGTTGAACGGTTCGCACTTCGCACCGGTTCAAGGGGGCGTCTTCGCCGATCCACAGATGGCCGAGTTGGTGACGTGGTTGACGGAGCAAGGTTGTGTCGGAATCGGCCAATCCTCGTGGGGGCCAACGCTGTGGGTTCTGTGTCGTGACGAGTCCGAGGCCATTCGCTGCCGTGAAAAAATTGTGACTCATCCGACGGCCAGAGCTTGTACGATTCACCTCACTGCGGCACAAAATGCGGGAGCAACGATCTCTGGAGTGCGGGGTGTCAGTACCGCTTTGAATCGCTGCCCGACTAAATGACGCCGAGTAGCCACGCTCGCCAGAGCGTGGACGAACGAAGACCTGGTTGTCCACGCTCTGACGAGCATGGCTACGTCAAATCCAAAGCGGTGCTGACACCCCGTACCACAAAGGTTGGCCGCATGACTTACGAACGCAGTCACGAACTGATCGGGCGAGATGAGAGTCGCTTGCTGATCGTCGATGTGCAAGAAAAACTGATGCCGGCGATCCCCGTGCGCGAGTCGCTGATCGCGAACTGCCGCAAGCTGATCGAAGCCGCGAAGCTGTTCGGCGTGCCGGTCTCGGCGACCGAGCAGTACGCGAAGGGACTCGGCCCGACGGTGCCGCAACTGCGCGAGTTGCTCGGCGGCGTGCCGATTCCCGACAAAGTCTGTTTCAGCGCGGCCGAGTGCCTGGGCTGGGGGACGGCAGCCGAGCATCCCGACGGCCGCTTTCAGATCGTCGTGGCGGGCATCGAAGCTCACGTCTGCGTGCTGCAAACGGTGCTCGACCTGCTGTCGAGCGGCTATCAAGTCTTCGTTCCCGCCGACGCCCTCGCCAGCCGAGCCAAACTCGACTGGAAAATCGCCCTCCGCCGCCTGGCCGCCAGCGGAGCGATCATCACCACCACCGAATCCGTGATGTTCGAATGGTGCGCCGCTGCTGACTCGCCGGAGTTCAAACAGGTGAGTCGGCTCATCAAAGGTGATTAGTGTGACCAATCATTTCGTCTAGGCCGTGTTGACATTCACGCGTGCAGGATCATGGTTGCGGCCAAGTGGATCGTCTGAAGCACTTGGTCGCCATCGTCGCCCTTGTCGGCGATCACTTGTTCTGACGCGAGTCCCTTCCGTCGCGGCGCGGCCTGAGTGATGTCGTGCGTCTGACTGGGCGTGAGCAAAAACTTCACCGGGGTGCCGAGTCCGTCGCAGGCCGCGTGAATCTTCGTGCCGAATCCGCCTCGCGACCGGCCGAGCTCCTGAGGCCCGTTTTTTACGAGCGCCCGTCGCATGAACGTGATCGCGAATGATCGTGGCGTCCAGCATCACCCACTCCAGATCGGGGTCTGGAAGGGTGTCGAAGACTCGCGGCCACACCTTTCTTGGCCCAGCGATGGAACCATGGAAAGACACGGGGCGACTCGTGACGGACGGAATTCAATTCGCTGCAAACCAGTACCGAATGGCCGCAATCACGCCGTACGACAGCGCGGCAACAATTCCGGACGCCGGGATCGTCAGGATCCACGCCCAAATCACACGACGGGCAATCCCCCACTGGACTGCTGAAAATCGTTGAACGGCCCCGACTCCGATGATTGCACCAGTAATCGTGTGCGTCGTGCTGACGGGGATTCCCATTTGAGCCGTGCCGAACAGGGCTACGGCAGCCGCCGTTTCGGCGCAGGCACCGCTGTACGGACGAAGCTTGGCGAGTTTCAAGCCCATCGTCTTCACGATGCGCCAGCCGCCGGCCAACGTCCCGAGGCCAATCGCTAGGTGGCAGACCAGCACGATCCAGAATGGAAACGTTTCTTTGCCAGACTCAAAGCCGACCTGCCGTTCCTTCCAGAGCGTCGCGTACAGCAACGCGGCGACGATGCCCATCGTCTTCTGGGCGTCGTTGGTGCCATGTCCCAGACTGAATGCGGCGGCAGAACCGAGTTGCACAACCCGGAACCACCGATCCACTTTGGAGGGCAGAGCGCGCCGAAACGTCCACAACAATCCAATGATCAGAATCAAGCCCAGCACCAGTCCCACCAACGGCGAGATCACAATGTACTGCACCGTCTTGAGGAATCGGTCCCATTGCAGCACGCCGGAGAACTTCGACGCGTGTGCCATCGCCGCTCCGCCGAACCCGCCCAGCAAGGCGTGCGAGGAACTGGTGGGAAGTCCGACGTACCATGTGATCAGATCCCACACGATGGCCCCGATCAATCCGGCCAAGATCACGTCGGGCGTGACAAACTCCTTATGCACCATCTTGCCGACGGTGTTGGCAATCGCGACGCCAAAAACCCAGGCGGCCGCAAAATTCCACCACGCCGCCCACAACACCGCAGGCAGCGGCCGAAGCACCCGCGTGCCGACCACCGTCGCGATCGAGTTGGCCGCATCGTGAAATCCGTTGATGAAATCGAACGCCAGAGCCACGATGAGGATCAGCAGCACATACGGATGCTGCACGATTTGCCCCATGTCGCGCACGAATTCTCCAAAGACCTGATCAATCACTTCCATTCGCAGTCGCTCCAGTTTGGCAAGCCGCGGTCGAATCGCTCAACTTGCCTTCACGGCGATTTCGTTGAGCACATGCGCCACGTCGCGGCAGGCATCAACGGTGTTCTCCAACCACGCATACACTTCGCGCTGTTTGATGAACGTCATGATTTCCGGCGGGTTGGCGAACAAATCCGCCTCGACGTTGCGGTACACTTCGTCGGCCATGTTTTCCAGCCGGCTGATCTCGCGCAACTCGATGGCCATCTTCTCGGAACTGATGTGCTTTCGGCTTAGACTCACGGCTCGCTGAACATGGTTGCACGATTCTTGAATGATGAGCGCCATCTTGACCGCTTCGGGCGTCGGTTTTTCGATGCCGTACGCGGTTAGCCGGAACGCTGCCTCTTCCAGGTTGTCGAGCACGTCATCGAGACTCGTCGCCAGTGCGTGAATGTCCTCGCGGTCGAATGGAGTGATGAACGTCCGGCCCAGCGACGTCAGAATCCCCGCGACGGCGATGTCGCACTTATGCTCCAGCTCGCGAAGTTCGTTCATGCGCCGTTCGCGGTGATCGAAGTGGTCCACGAGTTCCGCAAACGTCTGTGCCGCAGTGACGATGATCTTGGTCACAGCGTCGAACTGGTCGAAGAATTTCTGTTCCCGAGGAATCAAAGAGAATCGCATGGTGCTCCTTGAGAGCGCACCGAGGGCAAACGGCGACCCTCGATAGGTCTTCACAAAAAACGTTACGAATTTTTACGCAAACTTCACGAGCCACAATCTACTCGGACGGCGAACCGACTCGCAACCCGGTCACACCACTGAGCCGCTCACCACGGGTAGGCGGATGGCAAAGGTACTGCCACGTCCGAGATCGCTGGCGACTTCCACAGAGCCGCCGAAGACCTGTACCCAATGTTTCACAATCGACAGGCCGAGGCCAGTACCGCCCAACTCACGCGAGCGGGCTTTATCGACGCGATAGAACCGCTCGAAGATGCGGGCTTGATGCTGTTTGGGAATGCCGATGCCGGAGTCCTCGACCTCGATCAGCACTCGGCGGCCGTCGATACGCCAGCGCAGCGACACGCGACCGCCCGACGGCGTGTACTTGATGGCGTTGTCCACCAGATTATTGAGCACCGTCAGCAAGCCCTCTTCGTCTGCCCAAACGACGACGGTCTCTGGCGGAGGATGCGTCTGCAACACGACTCCTTTCGAAGCCGCGACCGGCAAGTACTCATCCAGGCAAACCTGCACGGTGTTTGCGACAGGGACCGGCAACAGTTCGTAGGCGTCCTCGGCCGACTCGATGCGTGCGAGACTCAGCAGGTCAAGGATCAGCTTGTGCAGTCGTTCGGCTTGTTCGTCGATCCGTTCGAGAAACTTGCGGTTGTTGTTCGGATCGCTGATCGCGCCGTCGAGCAGCGTTTCCGTGTAGGCTTGGATCGTCGTCAGCGGCGTCTTCAATTCGTGCGAGACGTTCGACACAAACTCACGTCGCAGATTTTCGAGTCGCCGCAACTCGGTCACGTCATGCAAGACGAGCACCGCTCCCGGCGGCGGATCGCCCGGCAACGGCGAACCGAGCAACGCGACAATCGCGTTCGTGCGAGGCACTTCGTATTCGACTCGATCGGGCGTGCGACCGGACAACACCGCCTCGACCACTTTCTGCACGCGCGGATGCCGAGCCGCCTCGAACAGCGACCGGCCTGTCGCTTGCGCCGTTGGCAGGTCGAGCAGCGGTCCAGCCGCAGCATTCGCGTACAGAATCCGCTGCCGCGAGTCGATCACGACGACCCCTTCAATCATCGAGCCGAGCACCGTTTCCATCAGATCGCTGTTCTCGTCCCGCTCGCGCCGATTCGCCTGAAGCTGTTCGAGCCGCTGAGCTAACTCACGGCTCATCGTGTTGAAGGCGACGGCGAGCGAGCCGATCTCATCTCGATTCCGCACGATCACTTCCTGTCCGACGTCGCCCGCTGCGATGGCCTGTGCGGCCTGAGTCAATCGTTCGAGCGGCCTGACCAGTCGCCTCTCCAGCAGATAGGTCGCCAAGAGCGCTAGCAACGTGACCACCACCGCAGTGCCGGCCACCAACCGCGCAGCAGCCGTCAAGCGTGCCTGAAACGGAGTCCACGGCAACGCGACCCGGACAAATCCGCGAGGTTTCTCGCGCGAGCCGACTCGCACCGCGCAGTATTCGAACGGCTCGCCAACCGACTGGCTCGATCGTGTCGCGAAGCCGACGCCGTCTTCCGACTCAGACGCCAACTCGATCTCTGGACGGTTGCGGTGATTCTCCATCTGCCGCGCATCGGCTGACGAATCGGCCAGCACGGTTCCATCCGCGCGAACCAGAGTCAGCCGAGTGCCGACCTCACGTCCAAGCGACTCCAGCTTCGGCTGCCACGTCGCCCGCAGTTCTTCGACCAGAGCATCTGACGATTCCCACACTGGCTCGGCCAGCAATCGCAACACCGCCGCCTCGTCCCGCAACCGCTGTCGCACTTCCGCTTCAATCGCCTCACGCTGGCGATTCTGAAATAGCACGACGAAGACTAACGCCGCCACGACCGACAACGCGGCATACGTCAGGAACAATCGCCAGAACAACCGAGACGACCACATCACTTCGGTTGTCCCAACGTCACTTTCAACGTCACTCGCTCGCCTTTGCGGAGCACGATGACTTCGACCTCTTCGCCCGACTTGAACTTTCGCAGGGCGAGATCAAAGTCGTCGAGGCTGCCGATTTTGTTCTTGCCAAGTTCGACGATGACGTCGCCGGCTTTGATTCCTCCTTTGTCGGCCGGGCTGCCACCAGAGACGCCCGAGAGCGCGTACCCCGGCGTTTCGTTGCCCAGATCAGGAATCGAGCCGAAGTACGGCCGGCTACCGCCACTGCGAGTTTGAGCCTGATCGCCGGAACCTTTGACTTCGACGTACTGCGGCTTCTCGGTCGTTTGCACGGTTTCCAGCGTGATTTGCTCGACCATGTCGACCACGCGTGCCATGCCGGGGTAGTTGATCAGATTCCAATCGTCACCAGGCCGGTGGTATTCGCTGTGCGTGCCAGTGAAGAAGTGCAGCACCGGAATCTTCTTGGCGTAGAACGACGACTGATCGCTGGGGCCAAAGCCTTCGGGCTTCATCACGAGTTCGAACTTTGACGCAGCGTTCAGCCGATCGAGCTGCCCCTTCCAATGCGGCGATGTCCCGGTGCCGTAGACGATCAGTTTCTCTTCTTTCAGCCGGCCGACCATGTCCATGTTGATCATCGCGATGGTCCTGTCGAGCGGATAAATCGGCTCGGCGCAATAACGAGCCGATCCGATCAGCCCCACCTCTTCCGCCGTGAACGCGATGAACACCAGTCGCCGTTTGAGCGGTTCTTTGCGAGCGCCAAATCGCCGAGCCAACTCGATCAGCGACACGGTCCCCGATCCATTGTCGTCCGCTCCGTTGTGAACGTCTTTGACACCGGGTGCCAGCGAGTTCTGTCCGCCGAAACCGACGTGGTCGTAGTGCGCTCCGATGATGACCGTTTCCTCCGCCAACTCCCCCTGCCCTTCGATGACCGCGATGACATTCTTCACTTCGGCCTTGATGAGTTCGACCGACGCCTGGCCTTCGGCCTTCCAGTCGGGCAGCACGACCGTTCTCGGCTTGAGGTCTTGGTCGATCTCGGCCTCTAAAGCCGCGAGCGTCTTCTTGAGCGACGCCTGCAACACCTGATCGAGCGCGACTTGCGTCACATGAAAGATCGGCCCGCCCGCGTTCTGATTGAAACCGGCGTAGCCGAACTTCATCAGCACATCCGTCTCAACCTTCTTCGTCGCGTCACGCTGTTGCTGAGCCTTTTTGACCGCCTCGTCCAGTTTTTCGCGAGCCGCCTTCACGGCTTCGGCGTTGTTCGCATCCGCTGCGAGCAGCGCTGCGGCGGCATCGACGACCGGTTCGGCTGCGTCCTTCGCTCGCTGCTTGGCCTGCTCGATTTCCTTCTTGCCGGACGCAACATCGTTGACGAACAGAATCGCCGCCGCCCCTTTGCCGAAGGCGTTGCCGATCTTCGCTCGCAAATCCGAGTGACGTGACTGACCGCCGTGCCCCGTCGCGAATGGCCCGTGAGCATCCGACTGCCGAGGGGTCTTGCGAATCACGATCACGACTTTTCCTTTGACGTCGATCCCTTCGAGATCCTGGTACTTGTCGTCTTTTGCGTCGATCGCATAGCCGCCGAACACCAACTCCGCGTTGAAGGTTCCCGACGCTCCGAACGAACAGACTTGGAAGTCCTTGTCGATTGCCAACTCGATAGTCTTCCCTTCCGGACCGACCAGCTTGAGCGTGTTCGTCGGCCCCAGCTTCGCACCGGTGGTCATCGTGAATTCCTGAAACGGATCGCCCCCGGCCTTGGTGACGTTCAGCCCCGCATCCTTGAATGCCTTGGCGACGTAATCCGCCGCCACGTTCAGCCCGTTGGTCCCGACGCCGCGTCCTTCGAGTTCATCCGACGCGAGGTATTTCAAATCCGACGTCAACCGCGTCACCACTTCGGGAGCGACTTCCGCCGACCCGCCGGAACCGATGGCGAACACACACGCCAAGAATCCGACAGACCAACAAATTGCGGATCGGCGGGAAAACAGAACTCGCATTGTTTGACCCTCACATCAAATTGAGCACCGTCGCGTAAAATTCAACGACAACCACGGATTGGAAACTACGCTCGCAGCATTCGATAGGCTCGGTAGGTGTATTCGACACCGCTGTAAACCGTCACGGCTACGGTCGCCCACAAGACGATGTTGCGGGCGAGAATCAATGGCGAGACTGCGGCAAATCGAGAATCCATCGACAGCAGGCTGCCGGTCACGGCCATGCACTGCAACACCATTTTGATCTTGCCGCTCCAGACGGCGGAGAAGTCGCGGCCGTGTTGTTCGAGGAACGCTCGCAGACTGGTGACGAACATCTCGCGACCGAACACGATCAGGGCCATCCAGGAATTCACTCCCGACTCCGGCTTAGCCACCAGAAACAAAAATGCTCCGCAGATGATGATTTTGTCGGCGAATGGATCGAGGATGCGGCCGAGCGTCGTGACCAAGCCGTAGCGCCTCGCGATGAACCCGTCGAGCGCATCGGTCGCGGCCGCGATCACAAACACCGCAGCCGCCGCGATCCAGGACGAGCCGAGCGAGATCATCGCAAACAGCACGACGGCTAGAACCAGCCGAGCCAACGTGATGAAATTCGGCACGTTCAACGATCGCCGATCAATGCGAGGCAACGGCGGCGCTGAGGCAATAACCGCATTCGTGGTTTCAGCAGTCGGGTCCGTGACTGGCATTCCTTATTCCTCAGCCGCAATGACACCGAGCAAGTCGTAATCCTGACGGGCTACGATGACGATCGGAGCGATGTCGCCTGGTTCGAGGCCCTCGGCTTCGATGTAAACCGTGCCGTCGATGTCCGGCGCGTCGGCGAACGTGCGGCCGACGAAGACACCAGGCTCGTCGGCTTCGCTGTCGATCAGCACATCGAGTTCGTAGCCGACCAGCGTGTCGGCGAAATCGAATGCGATCTGCTGTTGCACTTCCATCAGTTCGTCGCGGCGAGCATTCTTGATCTCTTCGGGCAGATGATCGCTCAGCTTCTCGGCGGGAGTACCGGGTTCCAGCGAGTAGGTGAAGACACCCATTCGTTCAAACTTCGAGTCGAACACGAACTTTTTCAACTCCTCAAACTGCTCGTCGGTCTCACCGGGGAAGCCGGTGATGAACGTCGTCCGCAGCACCAGATTCGGAATGCGATCTCGCAACTTGTGGACGAGTTCGACAGTTTGGTCGCGGTTCACTCGGCGCTGCATTCGCTTGAGCATCGTGTCGTTGATGTGCTGCAACGGCATGTCGAGGTACGGCAGAATCTTCTCGCTGCCGGCAATCGTCTCGATCAGCTCGTCGGAGAAGTTGATCGGGTACAGATACATCAGCCGAATCCAATCCAGCCCTTCGACTTGATCGAGCTGCCAGAGCAATTCCGTCAGCCGCACTTTGCCGTACAGGTCGAGGCCGTAATACGTCGTGTCCTGCGCGACGATGATCAGTTCCCGCACACCATCCGCGACGAGTTCTTTCGCCTCGGCGATGATCATCTCGATCGGTTTCGTGATGTGCTTGCCACGCATTTTCGGGATCGCGCAGAAGGTGCAGGTCCGGTCACAGCCTTCGGAAATTTTCAGATACGCGAAATGATCCGGCGTGATTCGCAGCCGAGCCTGATCGTTCATCGCCTTCATCGGAGCCGGTCGGAACAGCGTCCGTTGCTCGCGCTGCTGGCCGAGTAGTCGATCCGCGACCTTTGTGATTTCATCGCGGCCGAAGACGCCGACGATGTGGTCGATGTCCGGCATCTCATCGAGCAAACTGCCACCGACACGCTCCGGCAGGCAGCCGGCGACGATGACGCCCTTCGTGCCACCGGCCTTCTTCAGATCGAGCATTTCTTGAATGACTGACTTCGATTCAATCCGCGATTGCTCGATGAAGCCGCAGGTATTGATGATGACGAAGTCCGCCCCGTCCGCCTCCGAGACCAGCGAGTAGCCATCCAGCGACAACGTGCCGAGCATCTTCTCACTGTCCACAAGGTTCTTCGGGCAGCCGAGACTCACGAAGGCATACGTCCCCTTCGAGATGGTTTCGGCGGAGGTCAGCGGCACAAACGTAGATGACACGGCAAGATTCTTTTCGACAGAGCGGACGATTTCCAAAACAGTGCGGGATTGTAGCGGCACTTCGAGCAATTCAGAGCAAACCAGCCGATCATTTCGAGGATTTCCGTGTTGTCGGATTCCGTCGCGACACCAGCACGACGCGCCAGCGAGTGTTTATCGAACAATCACTCGCTGGTGCGTCGTGCTGGAATTTTTGTCCTGTCGAAACATTGATCTGTCGTGGGAACAAGTCGTGGACCACTCTTTCTCGCACGCTGTTGGCCGGTACAATCCCGCGCCAATTCAGAAAGTTGAGCGTCCATTGTCTGAAACCGTTCCCACGAATGAAGAACTCCACGATGCCGACGCGCTCGGCGAGTCGGTGCCATCGGGTACCACGATTCTGTATGTGCCGCAAGCAAGCTCCTCAGCTTTGCCGTCGAGTCTCGCGGCAGAATCGGACATGAAATTTCCAACCCCAACGATCGAACAGCCACCAGCGCCGAAGCGTGTCGCCAAGCCGCACGCCGAAAAGCTGGCCGGAAAAACTCTCGGAGTTTATCGTTGCGACACGCTGCTCGGACGTGGAGCGATGGGGGCCGTGTACCTCGCATTCCATCAGCAGCTTGAGCGGCGATGTGCTCTCAAAGTCCTCTCGCCAAAGTACGTCGAGACGGATGCCGACTACGTGAATCGCTTCCGCCAAGAAGCCATCGCCGTTGCGAACCTGCATCACCCAAACGTCGTGATGGCCTACGCGGTCGGCAAGCACGACGATCTGCATTTTCTGGAGATGGAATTTGTCGCCGGCAACTCGTTGCAAAAAGTGCTCGATACTCGGCAGCGGCTGACTCCGGCCGACGCATTACGAGTCACGACGGAGATCGCCGACGGACTCGCCGCGGCACACCGCTCTGGACTCATCCATCGCGACGTCAAGCCAGAGAACGTCTTGTTGACGAAAGAAACTCACGGCCTTGGCCGAGCCAAAATTGGAGACTTCGGTTTGGCCAAGCGAGTGCGCGGCCGCGGCGAAAAAGTTTTCGACGGCCTCGTGGGCACGCCGCACTACATGGCTCCGGAACTGTTCTCTGGATCGCAAGCGTCGCCGTTGACCGACATGTACGCCCTCGGCGTCTGCTTGTTTCGAATGTTGACCGGCCGAGTGCCGTTCAATGGCAAGACGGTCAAGCAACTCATGTCGCAGTCGACGACACAACCGTTTCCCGATGTCCGCGCCGAATGCTCTGATCTGCCGACGGAAGTTGCCGATCTTGTCGAATGGCTGGTCCATCGTGATCCGCAGCAACGTCCCAGCGATGCCGATCAGGCTCAGCCGCGATTGTTCGCCGCGCTCGAACAGATTCGCGACGTGCGGCAACTACTGGCCGAAGCCTTCGACAACGAGCAGGACATCACCTGGTCCGCCCGGGAAGGCTCCGACGAGTTCGACGTCGTCGTGAAACTCCCAGAAAACCGCCAGCAGCGAGTCGTCATCGCCTCGGTGGACGAGAACGTCCCGTTCCGACAACTGCAAATTTTTTCGATCGGCGGCCCAGCATCACCGGACCATTTTGAACTCGCGCTGCGTCGCAACGCGATTCAACCGCACGGCAGCATCGCCGTCCGCGACGTTAACGGCCTGCCGCACTTCGTCATGGTTGAAAACCATTCGCGAGCCAAAGTCGCCTCCGATGAACTCTGCCGCAGCGTCCGCCACATCGCCCGCCACGCCGATGCCGTCGAGGAGTTTTTGACCAGGCAAGACGTGAATTGAGAAGGAGGCAGATTGGTCATTGGGTTCGACCGCTCATGCGATCTCACTGCACGACGGCGATGCGCAGGTCCATGACGTTGGTGTGAGTTGGGCCGGTGAGCAGCAGGCCGCCGGTTTGCTCGAAGAAGGGGTACGAGTTGTTGATCTCCAAAAACTCGGAAGGGTCGAGCCTTTTGGCGAATGCCATTTGACGCAGGCTTTCGTCGACCACCGCTCCGGCCGCGTTGGTCGGTCCGTCTTCGCCGTCGGTGCCGCCGGACAAGATCGCGATGCGGTCGAGGCCGTCGTGCCACAAATGCTGCAGCGCGGCGAGCGCGACCTCTTGATTGCGGCCGCCCTTGCGAGGCTGATCCGTCTGCACGAGCTTCACGATCGGCTCGCCACCACTGAGCACGCAAACAGGCGGCGCGACTTCGGTTTGTCCGTCTCGAATGTGGCGGCACAGTTCCGCCAACTCACGCCCGATGGTTCTCGCTTCCCCGGCGTTGTTCGAGCCGAGCGACTTCACCGCAAAGCCCTGCTCGCGAGCCTTTGCTGCTGCCGCTTCGACAGCGATCGCGTTGTTCCCGATGACACAGTTTTGAGCGATCGGTCTTGCAGCGGTCCCTTCTCCCTTTGGGAGAGGGGATGGATTGGACGTCTTGTGGCGCAGCGCGAACCAGACGGATTCCGAAACCTGCGGTGGCTGTGCGCTGAATCGTTTCAGCACGGCGAGTGCGTCTGCCGCCGTGCTGGTGTCCTCGACCGTCGGCCCTGAGGCGATCACATCCAGCGGATCTCCGATCACGTCGGAGATGATGAGCGTGATGACGGCTCGCGCCTGCGATGTGGCTCGCGCGAGGCCACCTCCTTTGAACAACGACAGATGTTTGCGAACGGTGTTGAGTTCTTGAATGCTCGCGCCGGAGTTCATCAAAAAGCGAGTGACAGCGAGTTTGTCCGCCAGTGTGATCCCCGGAATCGGGGCGGGAGCCAGTGCGCTCCCGCCGCCAGAGATCAACACGACCACCAAATCGTTCGCCCCCGCGCTGCAGGCCAGTTCTAAAGTCCGTTGCGTGCCAAAGACGCCAGCTTCCGTTGGCTCATTCACTCCTGCAGGTCGAGCGGCATGCAGCACGATCCGCCGTAACGGCCGGACGCAATCGGCAGGGACATTCACCCAGCCGGCGACTTTCGCATCGGTTAGTTCCTCGCCCAACTCGGCTTCCACGGCAGCCGCCATGCCCGCACCCGCCTTGCCGACTCCGAGCACAATGATCCTGCTGAGCGATGTCGTGTCCCAATCATGCCCGCAGATTGACAGCACGGACCCGTCGCGATGAATCACGTTGCGAACCAAACGCTCGGAGGAGACCGCAGCGACACCCGCTTCCCAAATCGCTTGAGCTTGTTCTCGAAGCATGACGAAACCCGCCGACAACAAAAACGCCACCGGGCTTGTCCCGGTGGTTCATTGGCTTCGACACCACTTCAGCAGCTTGAACGCTAAATGAGTAGTGCAAAGGCCGTTGAACCACCGGGGCAAGCCCGGTGGCGAAAAGACGTCGGGCGATTACGCGCTCGGGCGCAGCCGGCGGTAGAGCGACAGGACTTCATAGAGGTCGGCGGAGATTTTGATTTCGTCGTCGGCGAATTCGCTCAGCCAAGTGCGATCGGATTTGGCCGCTTCGGCCAGCACGTTGATGATCTGCTTCAGTCGGACCCGCTTCATGCGAGGAGCTTCAACCACTCGGTTCTCGGGGTCGAACAGTTTCAGTCGCGGCTCAGTGCTGGCGGTTCGCATTGTGAAAACCTCCCTTGGACGATGACCTGCGATTCACTCCGATCGTCTTGATCGGAGTTATGAGAATCGGCTGGCCGATGGCAACGACTTGAGAACTTCTTGCGACCGCGCAAACTTTTCCGCGCGATGAGTGATTGCTTTGATCAAAGTGGGCTGCCGACCAGAATCTGACTCACGTCAGCGAAGGCTTGTTTCGGCAATTCCCGCTGGTCGGCTCGCTCGACATTGCCTCGGCCATTCGTCACCTTTCCACCCGTTCGACCCAGCTTGCCTGATTGGTTTCTTTTGCGACTCCGCAACACGGCCATCAACATGTCTGGCCGCAGTCAGGATTCAGTTGGGTTTCCCGATGGACCGCAGCATGGACGAGCCTCCGTCAGTTGATCTCGCACGCCTCGCGAAAGAGTTGGGGCATCGTGTCGAGCAAGTGCAGAACGTGGTCGCATTGCTGGACGCGGGCAACACGATTCCGTTCATCACACGGTATCGCAAAGAGAAGACGGGCAATCTCGACGAAGAACAACTGCGGACGATCGAGTCGCGAGTCCGCTCGGCGCGTCAACTCAAAGAGCGTGCATCCGCGATCCTGCGATTGATCGGAGCTTTGGGCAAGCTGACTCCCGAATTAAGATCCGAGATCGAAGCCGCCGAGACGCTCAAACGACTCGAAGACCTGTACCTGCCGTTCAAGCCGAAGCGACAATCGCGAGCCTCCGCAGCGCGTGAGCGCGGCCTCGAACCGCTCGCAGCACGCATCTGGTCCGGAGATCCGGAACTGACGGAACTGAGCATCGCTGCGGCCGAGTTCGTCAATGCTGAGAAAGAATTGCCCAGCACTTTGGAAGTCCTGCAAGGCGCTGCGGACATTCTGGCGGAGAACATCAGCGAAGAAGCCGCACTCCGAGAACTGTGCCGACAGCTCGCCTGGAAGACCGGGAAGTTTTCCGGAACGCCAACGAAAGCTGGTTCCGAGAGCGGACACGAGTACCGCGACTACTTTGAGTTCAACGAAGCGGCCTCACGAATTCCGCCCCACCGAGTCTTGGCCATCAATCGCGGCGAGAAGTCGGGTGCGCTGCGCATCAAATTTGAATGGGACGACGCAGCCGTGCAGGCGGCATGCGACGGACACTACGGTTGGGAGTCGCATCCACATCGCGAGTTCCTCAAAGCGTGTTTGGTCGATGCGGATCAGCGGCTGATTCAACCGAGTCTCGAACGAGAAATCCGTCGCGAGCTCTCCGACAAGGCCGAAGCTCACGCGATCGAAGTGTTCGCTCGCAATCTGCGGAGCTTGTTGTTGCAGCCACCACTGCGTGGCCAGCGTGTGCTGGCAATTGACCCCGGCTTTCGGACGGGCTGCAAAATCGCCGTGTTGGATGAGTTCGGCAGTCTCGTTGCGGCGGATGTCGTCTATGTCACCGGCAACGCGGAGAAGCGAGCGACCTGTTCCGCGAAACTGGCCGAACTGATGCAGCGGCACAATTGCCAAGTCGTCGTGATCGGCAACGGCACTGCCTGCCGCGAGACTGAATATCTCGTCACCGAAATGATCGCCAAAGAGTTGCCGGAGGCTCGGTACGTCATCGTCAACGAAGCGGGTGCCAGCATTTACTCGACCAGCACGGTTGGTCGCGCCGAGTTTCCGACCCTCGACGCGACAGGCCGCGGCACCATCTCGATTGGCCGCCGACTGCTCGATCCGCTCAGCGAGCTTGTGAAGATCGAACCGCAGCACATCGGCGTCGGCATGTACCAGCACGACGTCAGCAAGAAGGAACTCAAAGAGTCGCTTGACCGAGTCGTTGAGTCCTGTGTGAACTTCGTCGGCGTGGACTTGAACACCGCCAGCGCCTCGCTGCTGCGGCATGTGTCTGGATTGAACCAACTCATCGCTCGCCGCGTGGTCGCATGGCGTGAACAGAACGGTCGCTTTAACTCGCGACGCCAACTACTGGAAGTTCCCGGACTGGGCGAAGGCACATTCACTCAAGCGGCCGGCTTCCTGAAAATCGACGGCGGCGACGAACCGCTCGATGGGACGTGGATTCATCCGGAAAGCTACGAAGCTGCGAACAAGGTGCTCGAAAAGCTCGGCCTCAACGCCAGCAGTTTGAGCGAAGCAGAACAGACTCACGAAGAACTGCGGCAGCGCATCGAGCAGCTTCCCGCCGAAAGTCTCGCCGAAGAATTGTCTGTCGGTCTGCCGACGTTGAAAGACATTCTCGACGCGCTCTCGCGCCCCGGCCGTGACCCGCGCACCGATCTGCCCGGCCCGGTCTTCAAGCAAGGCATCCTGAATCTGACCGATCTGCAAGAAGGCATGGAGCTGACGGGCACCGTTTGCAACGTCGTGGACTTCGGAGTGTTCGTCGATGTGGGCCTCAAGGACAGCGGCCTCGTTCACATCAGCCAACTGTCGGTGAACTATGTGCCGTCACCACACAATCTCGTGTCGGTCGGCGATGTCGTGACGGTGTGGGTGCTCGGCGTGGACAAGGAACGTAAGCGAGTCGGCCTGACGATGATCAAGCCCGGCACGCCTCGGCAAGTTCGCGGCCCGAAGCCACCTCGCCGTGAACAACCTCCGGCTCAAGACAACAACGCCCAAGCTCGACCGCAACGCGCACGCCGCCCGTTCACTCAGCGTCCCACACGTCAACCGGAGAATGCGGCGCAGCCCCAAGAGGTTGCCGCGACAGCCGCGCTGACTCCATCGCCCGCTGCGGAATCGAAACGAAATGAACGCCGACAAGACACCACTGGCGAATCGCCCCGACGTCGCAAGGACAACGCGCCGCCGGTCAAGCTCACCGAGGGAATGGTCGAAGGCAAACAGCCGCTACTTGGCTTCGATCAACTCGCCGCGCTGTGGAAGCAGAATCACACGAAGTAGGCCAACCTTTCCAGGCTGACCGAGATTCAACGTGCCCCACGTCGTCACATCGCGGGAATCTGGCTCGACAATCCGCCGGCGGCCGGAACGTAGCAGTGGTTGACGTAGTCCATCACCATGCGATCCGAGTTGAATCGCCAGCCGAGCGTGCGAACCGAACGTTTGACTCGCTTGATCCAGCGTTGCGGCAGATCGTCCGCGTCGCGCTCGTAGTACATCGGCAGGACTTCGTTCCGCAGCGTATCGACCAGGCTTTGCCAATCGCGTTTGTCTTGTACGGCATCATCGACGTGCGTGCGGCCGTTGCCAATCGCGAAGCCGTTGGTGCCGTCGTAGGCTTCCGCCCACCAACCGTCGAGCACCGACAGATTCAGCACGCCGTTGAGCACCACCTTCTGGCCGCTGGTCCCCGAAGCTTCGTGCGGGCGGCGCGGATTGTTGAGCCACACATCGACCCCTTGCACCAAGTGCCGCGCGAGGTTGATGTCGTAGTCTTCGAGGAACACGACCTTGCCCTTCAGCTTCGATTGCTGAGTCGCTTGCCAGACTCGCTGCAGGATCGCCTTGCCGTTGTCGTCGCGCGGGTGCGACTTGCCGGCGAAGATGAATTGCACCGGGCGTTGCGCGTCGCTGACCAGTTCGACGAGCAAGTCAAACTCGCGCAGAATCAAATCCGTCCGCTTGTACGGCGCGAATCGGCGAGCGAACCCGATCAGCAGCACACGCGGATCGAGCACGTTGGCGATCTCGGCAATCTGTTCCTCGGTGGCACTGTTGCGTCGCGCGCAGGACTCCAGACGGCGGCGAGTGAAGCCGATCAACTGGTTCTTCAACGACTGATGGGTTTCCCACAACTCGCCGGCGGTCGCTTGCTCGAATCCATTCCAAATGTCTGGTTCGCCGGTGCGTGTGAGCCAGTTCACCGGCAAAACGCGGTCGTAAAGAACTCGCATTTGAATGGCCAACCAAGTCGGAACATGCACGCCGTTGGTGATGTGCCCGATCGGAATCTCTTCTTCGCTCTGCCACGGCCAAAGACTGGCCCACATGCGGCGGCTGACCACGCCGTGCAGCGAGGACACCGCGTTCGCCTTGCGGCTGAGCTTGAACGCCAACACCGTCATGCAGAAGGCTTCGTTGTGGTTTTGCGGGTTCACTCGACCGAGGCCCATCAGTGCGTCACCGCTCAACCCCAGCAGATCGCCCAGCGGGCCGACGTGCTCATCGACCAGCCCGGAATCGAAGCGATCGTGCCCGGCATCGACGGGCGTGTGTGTCGTGAAACAACAGCTCGCGGCCGTCTCGCGGAGCGCGGCATCGAAGGCCAAGCCGTCTTCCTGAATTCGAGTCCGAATGACCTCCAGCGGAGCAAACGCCGAGTGCCCTTCGTTCATGTGAATCACGCTCGGCTGAATGCCAATGGCCGCGAGCGCCCGCGCTCCGCCGATGCCCAGCATGATTTCTTGCCGGATGCGAATGCGTTGATCGCCGCCGTACAGCCGAGCCGTTAGCCGGCGATCCTCGTCCGTGTTGTTCGGGATGTTCGTGTCGAGCAGATACAGCGGAATGCGGCCGACATCCGCTCGCCACACGCGTGCAAAGATCGAACCCGACCGCGTCTGCACCGAAATGACAACCGGCTGACCATCCTTGCCGAGTGCCGGTCGCAGCGGCAATTTGTCCGGGTTGATCGTCTTGTAGCTTTCCTGTTGCCAGCCGTTCGCGTCGAGATGCTGAGAGAAGTATCCCTCGCCGTACAACAGACCAACTCCGACCAGTGGGACGCCCAGATCCGAGGCACTCTTCAAATGGTCGCCAGCGAGAATGCCCAAGCCACCGGAGTAAATTGGCATCGACTCGTGCAACCCGAACTCGGCCGAGAAGTACGCAACCGGGCGGTGATTCAGAATGCCGGCCCGCGTTGCTCCCCAGGTATCTGGCGACGCCATGTATTCTTGCCAGCGGCGGTAGGCGTAGTTGATTCGCGAGTGCAAACCCAGTTCGCGTGCCTGCTCCTCTAACTTATCGGGCGAGTATTCCTGCAAAAGCGTGATCGGATTGTGAGCATCCCCTGACCAGAGCGGTTGATTGATCGCACGGAACGATTCGTTGAGTCCTGCTTGCCAACTCCACCACAAATTACTGGTCAGTTCCGTCAACTTTTGATGCAATGACTTCGCTTCAGCCATCTCGCCATCCTTGTCAGTAGAGCCCACTCCTCGCCCCGATTGGGCGGGCGGAGTATAGCCACCTCCCAACCAAGATCGAGTACGTTGATTCTCGGATCGGCAAGCGTCACTCATTGGCGAGCGGGGCGAAATCGCACATGGCCGTTCTCTTCGCCACCTTGTCTCGCCGGAGCATGCAGAATCCAATTCCCTCCCACCGTTGTCCGTGTCCTGAGGATTCCCATCATGTGTACTCCGCGTCGCGATCTTAGAGGTTTCTTAACCGCGCTCACTCTCCTCGTCGCTCTGCCGACGATGGCTGACGAACCGCCGGTGCAGTGGCGGGGCTCTCAACAAACCGCCGTCGCCGAAATCACTCGCTTGGAACCACAACTCAAAGCGGTCAACAAGGCGATCTGGGAGTTCGCGGAGGTCGGCTTGGAAGAACGACGCTCGTCCGCGCTGTTGGTTGAAAAACTGAAGGCGTCCGGTTTCGAGGTGCAAACCGGTGTGGCGAACATGCCGACGTCGTTCATCGCGAGTTACGGTTCCGGCAAGCCGATCATCGGCATTCTTGCCGAGTACGACGCGCTGCCGAATCTCTCACAGCAAGTCGCTCCCGATCGCGTGGCCGTGACCAACGGAGCACCCGGCCACGGCTGCGGGCACAGCGGCTTGGGAACGGCGGCACTCGGAGCGGCCATCGCCGTCAAACAGGCGATGGACAAGCACAAACTCCCCGGCACGATCCGGCTGTACGGCACGCCGGCCGAGGAAACTCTGATCGGCAAGGTTTACATGCTGCTCGACAGACAGTTCCATGACTTGGATGCCTGCTTGCACTGGCATCCGGCGTCGGTCAACAACGTCTGGGTGATGAGCAGCAAGGCCGCTGTCAGCGTGAAGTTTTCTTTCACCGGGACCGCCGCGCACGCTTCCGGCAGTCCCTCCAGCGGACGCAGCGCGCTCGACGCCGTCGAACTGATGAACGTCGGCGTGAACTTCATGCGCGAGCACATCAAGGAGGACGCTCGCATTCACTACGTCATCACCGACGGCGGCGGAGCACCCAACGTCGTCCCGGCCAAAGCCGAGTCGTGGTACTACGTCCGCGCTAACTCGCACGAAGACGTCGAAAAAAACTTCGCGTGGGTCTGCGACATCGCGGAGGGCGCGGCCAAGATGACGCGCACCAAGGTCAAGCTCCAAGTCGATACCGACTGCCACGAGATCATCGGCAACCGCCCGCTCGCCGAGTTGCTGCATCGCAACCTGACGGCCGTTGGTGCTCCGAAATTCAACGACGAGGAAAAGACGTTCGCTCGCAAGGTGCAGCAGTCACTGATCGACGAGTTCGGCTCGAAGTTCCCGCTCGCCATCGACGAGTCGATTCAACCGCTGAGCTTCGCCGATGAGCCGAACAAAGGCTCGACCGACGTTGGCGACATCAGTTGGTTCGTCCCGACCTGCGGCCTGCGAGTCGCCTGCTTTGCCGCCGACTCCCCCGGCCACAGTTGGCAAAACGTCGCCTGCATCGGCTCGACCATCGGCGAGAAAGGGACGATCACCGCCGCGAAAGTGCTGGCGGTCTCGGCTCTCGACTTATTGGAGAAGCCCGACGTTCTGGCCGCCGCCCGCGAAGACTTCGTGAAGCGGATGGAAACCAAAAAATACACGTCTCTCATTCCGAGAGGGCAGAAAGCTCCCAGCAAAATTCGTTGAGGACGTCTGTTGTTCCGTCGAGATTTTCGGCGTTAAACTCGCCGTCGAGGACCGCATGATTCCGTTGCTCGAACAACACCGCCCTGACCTTGACCGGCTGTGCCGCAAGCACTTCGTTCGGCGGTTGGAAGTCTTTGGGTCGGCGGCCGAGGGGATCTTCCAGCCGGAATCCAGCGATCTCGATTTTCTGGTCGATTACTTGCCCCAAGGTTTTGAGAACGCCGCCGAGACTTACTTTGGACTGTTGTTCGATCTGGAGGATTTGTTTCATTGCAGGATCGACCTCGTCATGGATCGAGCGATCCGCAATCCGTACTTCCGAGCAGGCGTGGATCAAAGTCGGCAGGTGATTTATGCCGCATGATCCGCGAAAGAGTTTGGAAGACATTCGCCATGCGGTGCGTCTGACCAGTCAATTTGTCAGTGGTCGATCGTTTTCCAGTTTTGTGGCCGACGAATTGCTTCATGCGGCGATCGAGCGAGAGTTGACGATCATCGGCGAGGCGATGGTTCGCCTGAAGAAAACCGCTCCGACGATCGCGGATCAAATTTCCGAATGCCGACAAATCATCGCGTTTCGCAACGTCTTGATTCACGGCTACGACATCGTGGACGACACGGTCGTTTGGGATGTCGTCACCAATCATCTGCCGGTGTTGGGTCAGCGGGTTGAACAACTCCTCGCGGCATTAACGCCATAATTCTGGGAGCCTTCGTGACTCGCATCGTTGAACTCGTCACCCACGACATCCGTTTTCCCACGTCGCGCAGCCTGGACGGTTCGGACGCGATGAATCCGGACCCGGATTACTCGGCGGCGTATGTCGTGCTGAAGACCGATCATCCCGATGGCCTCGAAGGTCACGGCCTGACGTTCACGATTGGTCGCGGCAACGATCTGTGCGTGCAGGCGATCGAGGCGATGCGGCATCTCGTCGTCGGACACACGCTCGCAGAGTTCACGGCCGACATGGGGCGGTTCTGGCGACACATGACCAGCGACAGCCAACTCCGCTGGGTCGGACCGGAGAAAGGAGTCATCCATCTCGCGACGGCGGCGGTCGTCAACGCCGTCTGGGATTTGTGGGCCAAGGTCGCTGGCAAGCCGCTCTGGCAATTGCTGAGCGACATGTCGCCGGAAGAGATCGTGCGGTGCATCGACTTCCGCTACATCACCGACGCGCTCACGCCCAGCGAGGCCGTCGAGTTGCTGCGGCAGCGAGCAGCCACCAAGGCCGACCGCATCGTCGAGATGCAGCGCGACGGCTATCCGAGCTACACGACGTCGGCCGGCTGGTTGGGCTACGACGACGACAAGCTGCGACGCTTGTGTCGCGATCTGTCGGCTCGCGGCTGGACGCACTTCAAAATCAAAGTCGGCCGCGATCTGCAGGACGACATCCGCCGCTGCCGCATCATCCGCGAAGAGATCGGTTGGGAGCGTCGCTTGATGATGGACGCCAACCAAGTCTGGGACGTCAGCCAAGCGATCGCCTGGATGAAACAGCTCGCCGAATTCCAACCGTGGTTCATCGAAGAGCCGACCAGTCCGGACGACGTGCTCGGTCACGCGGCGATTGCCAAGGCGATCGCGCCGATCCAAGTCGCCACTGGCGAGCACTGTCAGAACCGAATCCTCTTCAAACAATTCCTGCAAGCCCATGCCATCGGCGTGTTGCAGATTGATAGCTGCCGCATCGGCGGCGTGAACGAAATCCTGTCCGTGCTGCTGATGGCCGCGAAGTTCGGCATCCCGGTCTGTCCGCACGCGGGCGGCGTCGGCCTGTGCGAATACGTGCAGCACCTCGCGCTGTTCGATTACATCGCCGTCAGCGGTTCGCTGGAGAATCGGCTCTGCGAATATGCCGACCATCTGCACGAGCATTTCGTGGATCCGCTGGTGATGCAGCAGGGCCATTACATGCCCCCCACCGCCCCGGGCTACAGCATCACGATGCAGCCGGAGTCGCTCGCGGAGTTCGCGTTTCCCTACGGCGCGGCGTGGCGGTGATGTTGCAATCGATGCCAGCCCGACGCGCCAGCGAGGGATTTTTGGCAGCCGCCTTTCAGCCGCCGCCTCTCGCCGCCACCTCTTGCTGGCGTGTCGAGCTGGTTGGACCGCGACCAGTCGCTGAGACGCGTGCTCGCCGGGATGGTTGATGCACCCGGGACCGGTCTTTTTCTGTCCGGCTGCACTCTTTTTCAGCCGTCGAGCGGCATTTTTCAGCCGGGGAGGCGTCTTGATGGGTCGAGGAGCTGTCTTGATGAGTCCGGGAGGTGTCTTGATGAGTCGGGGAGGACCATTGATCTGTCCGGGAGGCATCTTGATGGGTCGGGGAGATCTCTTGATGAGTCGGGAAGCTCTCTTGATGAGTCGTCGAGGACCATTGATAGGTCGGGGAGGACCATTGATCTGTCGCTGAGGACCATTTTCCTCATCAAGAGACCTCGCCTGCTGAAAAATGGAGCACGACGGGCCATCAAGAGACCTCCACGACCCATCAAGAGACCTCCCGGAGTCATCAAGAGACCTCCCGGACCCATCAAGACACCTCCCGGACCCATCAAGACACCTCCCGGACTCATCAAGACACCTCCCGGAGCTATCAAGGTGACTCGCTGGGGTATCAAGAGGCTGTGACGTCTGGTCAACTGGCGTTGGCGACTCGACCGTCAGGGCTGGCGGGGCAATCCGCTCGCTGCGCCAGCGAGAGGTCGCGGTGGAAACCCCTCGCTGGCGCGTCGGGCTGGTCTTGCATTTGGCTCGCAGTGCGGGGAGGTCAGGCGGCAACTGGGTGATTGTGGTGGCAGACTTGGCGCGTACACTGTTCGTGTGGTTCGGTTCCTGTTCACTGGATTGGGAGACGTTCTCATGCTGGGCGAATTTGATTTCCACCTGTTGCAAGTGCAGTACCTCACGGCGGCGATGGCTCAACTGCCGACCTTTTCGCCGCTGCTGATGACGGCGGCTCAGATGCAGGCGGAGTATGACGCCGGGGTGCTGGTGCGAACCGATTACTTGAACAAGAAATCGGTGCTCAGTCTGGCTCGGGGCGCGTTGCACGCGACGCAAGAGGACGCACATCAGGCGGCGATCGGCGTGTACGGCGTGATGAAGACGCGATACCGCAAAGACCCCGGTTCGCTGCAAGCCATCAACACACTGCCGGTGGGAGATCAGACGTTCGAGCAGACTCGGCAACGGATGGATGCAATGAAGGCGCTGTGGGCGGTGTTGCCCAACGATCCCTACGCAGTGCCGCCGGGTCCGTTTGTCGCTTGGACGGGGATGAACCTGGCGGCCTTCACCGCGATGGGCACATCGCTGGCGACCGCTCAGTCCGCGTTCGTCGCCGCCTTTGAAGCTTTCCAGATGGCCGAAGGGGATCTACACACCAAAGACACGCATCTGGCCGAAGTCGCGGTGTCAGCGCTGGAAGAAGGTCGCTCGCAGTTCGTGGTCGGAACTCCAGAACGCGAAGTCATCGATTCGATCCCCACGGCACCCGCCTCGCAAGCCCCGAACAAAGCCGTCATCAGCGTCGCCACGTCACCGGGAGCGGGACAAGCGCATCTCGAATTCCACGCGCTGCATGCCACCAGCTTCAACGTGCTGCACAAAGGCCCCGGCGAGACCGAATTCACGATCGTCGCCGAGGACATCATCGCCACCGTCTATGACGCCAACGGACTCGCGCCCGGCAATCACGAATACCAAGTGATCGGCCAAAACTCACGCGGGAATGGCCCGGACAGCACGATCTCGATCATCGCCGTCACGTAGTCGCCGTTGGTTCTCAACGAAAGACTCCGAAGTCGGCATCGACAAAACTTCACAGGCTCGGAGAGTCGAGGCTACGACAGCGCGTCGTACTGGCCCCACGGGATTGGCATTTTGGGTTTGTGAGTTTGATGCCGGCCGCGCACGTCGATCGGACGGTCGCGGTAGTAGTCGATGAAGCGGCCGAGTTGTTTGACCGATTCGTGAAAGACTCGCTCGCCCTTTTCCTTCGTGGCCTTCTCCGCGTCACCGAGCACACCGGTGTCGTTGTAGCTGCTGGTCCACGAGATCATCGCGCCTGGGCCGGCCCCGAAAAGATCGACCCAGTTGAACGGGTTGTCCTCGTCGTTCATCTTGATGGTGCCGCTCTTGATCTTGTCTTTGCGGACGCCGTCTTCGTCGAGGTACAGGTACAGCGACGTCTCCAACTCGCAAGCGTGCGAGCAACCCCCGGGGAACTTGCTCTCGCGCCAACTCGGCAGGAAGGTCTTGTCGACGGTGAGCAGATTCCACCAGGCGATCAGCACACATTCTCCATCGGTCTCCAAGTTCGTGCGGCGAGCGGCCAGATCGAGGTTCGGCATGTTCGAGCCGTGACCGTTCAGCAGGATGATCTTTTTGAAGCCGTGGTACGTGAGCGACTTGGTCACGTCGAGCACTTGCTTGATGAAGGTTTCCCAGTGCGTGTTGATCGTGCCGGGAAAGTCCATCACATGGCCGGTGTAGCCGTAAGCGATCGTCGGCAGCACGAGCACCTTGTCACGCATCGCCTCGCCGACGCCGCGGGCGATTCCGCCGGGACACATCAGGTCGACATCCAGCGGCAGATGCGGGCCGTGCTGCTCAACCGCCCCGCAGGGGATGATGCAGACCTTCCGCATCTCGATCGCATCGTTGATTTCGGGCCAGGTCAGTTTTTCGTAACGCCATTCGGTCGCGGCTCGGCTGGTCATGAGAGTCTCCGTCGTGCGCGGCAAGTGTTGAGCAAAGGCCAGGTCACAGAGACCGGCACGGAGCAGACTATCGCGTCTCACGTCGAAGCCCAACCGTGTGCCTCAGGCGAACGGAGAGCATCAACTCTCCGAGACGAACGAGCACGAAAACGCGGAGGATTGACATCCCTCCGCTCGCCAGCGGCATTGAGAATTACCGCGCTCGTCGCCGCTGCCGCTCGAAGCGAGTTCGCCAAGCGGTCATCGACAGCGTGACTCGCCACGATTCACGTTCCGCTCGCGACCACAAATTCACGGAGATTCCGCCGAGCAACGCTCCCGCAACGACCGCCATACGGCTGGCATGACGGGGATGCGCGGCAATCGTGTGCGAACTGCGAGTCAAAAAGTCGAACTCCTGCCAGCCAGCTTCGTCCGCCCAGCCGCGCAAGATCGCACCGATCTCGTCGTCGTCGAAGTTCTCGGACGAAGACTCGTCGTCCGACGACATCGATTCCGAGCTTGGATCGGCTGCGGATTCTGGCGGCGTCATCGGTGATGACTTCTCGTCAGAGTCGGATTTCGAAATCGGCCGCGCATTCTCTCCTGAAATCGGTCGCGGTTCTCGATTGGCTTCGACCGGCAGCACAGCTCCGACCGGCCGCACGAAGTCTGGCTCGTTGCGAAACAACGCGTTGATGATCTGGTCGATCGCTTGTTCCGGCGTCGGCACTGCGGACTCGTCGAATGTCACTGTCTTTGGGACGGACACGATCGGCGTTTCTTCAAACACGATTTCTGAAGCGGTGATCCCCTTGAACGAAGACCAGCCGTTCGTCGTCTTGATGTCGGCCGCAAATGGCACCGACGGCGTCGTCGAGAACGCGACGACCAAATCCGCCTGGCGAGTGTTCGTGGTCAGCAGTGCCGGGCGAAGGCTGGCTGCCAAAACTCCCAATGAGAAGACCGTCACCTGATCGAAGTGCAGTTGTGCCGCGCCGTGAATGGCAAAGACTTCGTCGAACGCGGTGCCGTCGATTTTGCTTGCACCGCTGCCGAAGATCGTGACATTTTCGGTCACGTCGAGTGGACCATTCGCGGCCAAGAGAGTGACCACTCCGGCCGGCAACGTGATCGTGTCGGCTCCGATGCTGGCGTTGGCCTCTTCGAGAGCGGCTCGAAGAGTCGTGAAACCATTGGCATCGGCTGCGACCCCGTCACCGAGCAGCACGTCATGCGAATCCGCGAGACTGTTCACGACGAAAGCGGACAGCATTCGTCGCGGCTCAAACGTCTCGACGGAGAAACGTGCCGACGATCGACGACGCCGCGCCGGGCGAAACTGCTTCCAAGTTGTGACGGCATGCTCCCACCACTTGCGAATCGGCATCTGGCTTTCCTTGGCGAATGCCGTTGAAAAGCGGCACGCTTTTGAAAACTCGGCCCACTGGCCTTACAAGGCGTCACCTCGTTGGATCGGCAACCGTGCGGGAACAGTCCCAAGCAAAGATTGCCGGTCGCGCAGTTTGGTCAAACTTTGCGGGCATCGAACCTTTATGCGAGCACTTGTCACGGGCGGCGGCGGATTTCTCGGACGGTACATCGTCGAGCAACTTGTCGCGCGCGGTGACCGCGTCCGAGTCTTCAGTCGGCAGCGATATCCGGAGCTTGCATCGCTGGGAGTTGAGTCGCTCACCGGCGACCTGCAAGACCAGCCGACAGTCTCAGCCGTGTGCCAAGAAATGGACATCGTTTTCCACGCGGCGGCACTGCCCGGTATCTGGGGGCCGTGGAAGCTGTTTCATGGAGTCAACACGCTCGGCACGCAGCATGTCATCGACGGCTGCAAACAGCACGGTGTCGGACGGCTGGTCTTCACGAGTTCGCCGAGCGTCGTCTACGACGGCCACGACCACCTCGGCGCAGACGAGTCGCTGCCGTATGCGACAAAATTCCTCTGCCACTACCCGCACAGCAAAGCTCTCGCCGAGCAATCGGTGCTCGCAGCCAACGGCCAGGATGGAATCGCGACCTGTGCATTGCGGCCGCATTTGATTTGGGGGCCGCGCGACACGCAGCTCATTCCGCGACTGATCGAACGAGCCAAGCGCGGCCAATTGCGGCGAGTCGGCGATGGCAAAAATCTGATCTCGATGGTCTACGTCGAGAACGCCGCGCGAGCACATCTGCAAGCGGCCGATGCCTTGAGCCTGTCGTCGCCGGTCGCCGGCCAAGCGTACTGCATCAACGAACCGGAGCCCGTCAACCTGTGGGACTGGATTAACACGCTGCTCGACCGGGCCGGATTGCCGCCGGTGGCGAAGTCGATTTCGGCTGGCACTGCTTCGGCGATCGGTGCGATGTTGGAAGGGGTTCACTCGCTGTTCGGCATTTCTTCCGAGCCACGAATGACTCGGTTTCTCGCTTCGCAGTTGAGCCGCTCGCACTGGTACCGCGTCGACAAAGCTCGCCGCGATTTTGGATTTGACGCGGCTGTCTCCGTCGAGGAAGGCCTGCGGCGATTGGAACCTGAGTTGCGTGCGATCAGCCACGTTCGCTGCGGGTGAATTCGTCGGCAGACACGGCTATCCTCGCGACCGTCGCAAGTCTTGATTTCACGGAGTTCGTCGCATGCCTACCAAATCCGAGATGCTGCAAACAGATCTCGCGCACCTGATTCATCCGCTGCACAATCGCAAACTGCACGAGGCCGCCGCGCATGTCTGGGTCCGCGGTGAGGGAGCGATCCTGGTCGATGCGGACGGCAAGGAATATATCGACGGGCTGTCGGGCTTGTGGAACGTCGTCGCTGGTCACGGCCGAAAAGAACTTGCCGAAGTCGCAGCACAACAGATGGCGACGCTCGCGTACTGCTCCGGCTACGCAGGCAGTTCTAATCCGATGGCGATCCGGCTGGCCGAACGATTGGCCAGCCTCGCACCGCCGTCGATCCGGCGATTCTTCTTCACGTCGGGCGGCGGCGAATCGAGCGACACTTGTTTCAAAACCGCCCGCTACTACTGGCGGATGCTGGGACGTCCGGAAAAAACGAAAGTGATCGCGCGGCAATTTGGTTATCACGGCAACACACTGGGAGCGACGGCGGCTACCGGGCTGACTGTTTACTGGCCAATGTTCGAGCCACGTGTGCCTGGCTTCGTCCACATTCCGTCGCCGTATCCGTACCGCTACGTCGCGCCGTCCGGAGTCAGTCCCGGCATCGCCGCCGCGAATGAACTCGAACAGGCGATCCTCCGCGAAGGGCCGGAGACCGTCTCGATGTTCATCGCCGAGCCAGTGCAAGGTGCCGGTGGAGTCATCGTGCCACCGGACGATTACTTCCCACGCATCCGCGAGATCTGCGATCAATACGACGTGTTGCTGGTCTCGGACGAAGTCATCACCGGCTTCGGCCGCACCGGAACAATGTGGGGGCTGCAACACTGGGGCGTGCAACCGGACCTGATTCAATTCGCGAAGGCGATCACGTCCGGCTACTTTCCATTCGGCGGCGTCGGCATGAGCGAGCGAATCGCCAAGGTGCTCGACACTGGCGAGATGACATGGATGCACGCCTACACCTACAGCGCACATCCAGTCGGCTGTGCGGTCGCGCTCCGCACGCTCGACATCATCGAGTGCGAAGATTTCCCGTCTCAGGCAGCTGAGAAGGGCGCGTACCTGCTGGGTCGGCTACAAGCCGCGCTCGCATCGCATCCGCATGTCGGAGATGTTCGCGGGAAGGGCTTGATGTGCGGTGTCGAGTTCGTGCAAGACAAATCGACGAAGGCCGACTTTCCGGCAACGGACGGCATCGGCCACAAAGTCCACTTGGCGGCTCAGCGGCGAGGCTTGTTCACACGTCTGCGCGGTGACGTATTCTGTCTCGCGCCGCCCATCATCACACCTGTCAACTTGCTGGACCGAATCGTCGAAATCCTCACTGAGTCTGTGCGTGAAGTGCTTGGCGACTGAGACTGTTCACCGTTGACGTGAAGCCATTTTAGCCCGACGCGCCGCGAGGGATTCCTCACAAATCCCTCGCTGGCGCGTCTGGCTGGTTTGAACGCAGCCAAGCTTGCAGCGCCGTTCGCAATGTCGTGACTTGTTCGGGATTCTGTTCGGCCACATCGTTGACCTCCCAGACGTCTTCCGGCTTGAGAAATAACCAGCAGGCCGCGTCATCAGCGGGCAACTCGGTAGTGAGCTGCGCGATCGCGTTTCGTTGCACGAAGAGAAACTGCTCGGTTCGCACGGCGGCGGATCCTTCGGGATCTTGAAAGTACAACTCCGATCGAATCGAACACTCCTCGTTTCGCAGCAGCGGCAGCAGGCTGATTGTCTCACTCTGGGCAACAGTGCCCGCCGACTTACCGAACCAGTCGCTCAACGTCGGCAACAAATCCGCGGGAGTGACAAGCTCTGAACGACGGCTGCCCAGCAACTCACGCGTTGCGCCCGCGATGAGCAACGGGCCATGCACAAGCTCGTCACGAAAAGAACCCGCCTCGGCGGTCAACTCGGCCGAGCGATCCGCGTACGGTGACAGCATTTCGATTTCGCAAACGCCCTGGCCATGAACTGCGACGACGACGATCAGCGGCGGAGCATCTCCAAACAGCCGGTCGATCGTGCCCAGCAAGCGGCCCAGCGAATGATCAAATTGAGTCAGCATCGCGGCGTAGGCGACTTCGATTTCTCGAATCCCTGTCAGTTCTTCCGGAATGTCCTCATCGTCGAGTTCATCGGCATACAACTCCACGAACTGCGACGTCGCGAGACCAGGCCAGCCGATCCCGGGCGACTCCAGCCACAACAACCAAGGAGCCGTCCGGTCACAACTTAATTCGACTAATGCCTTCTCCGCCGCAGTCATTAATTGGCCAAATGCCGTCTCGGTGAACTCGTCTGTCTCGTTCGTTAACGATTCACGCAACTGTTGAACGACGATGCCGTCGTCGCTCAAACCTTCGCACAAACTCATCGCTGCGTCGCGCAGTCCAAACTCTGGGGCCGGCGACGAGTAGCACTGATCAAACACGACGCCTCGCGTTGCCAACCGATCCAAGTTCGGAGTCTCGATCCATTCATGCCCGTAGCAACCCAAACAACGGCGGCTGAGTTGATCCAAGCTCAAGACAATGGCACGTGGAGGCATCCTGGCGGTTTCCTAGGAGGCTGGGCACTCTTGCCCTTCCCGATTTTGAGGATTGAGGACAGGCACGAGTGCACATCCTCTTTGTCGCAATCACAATGTCAGTCGATTCGACCGAGGCTCCGCAAGTAACCGGCGGTTCGCACGGCCGCCTCGCGCGGCCCCATCAACTCAGCGTAGGCTTGGTGGATCGTGACGAACCCCTCGTAGCTGATCTGTTGGAGCGCGGCCATCACCGCCGGAAAATCGACACCCCCCGGCTCCCAAATCGGAATGTGATGAAATCGGCGCACGCCCAGGCACCACGTTTCCAACTCGACCGGCCCAACCGGATCGATTCGATGATTCTGAACGTAGACATTCATCAGATACGGCTGGAACCGCCGCAGCGTTTCCAAGCCGTACGGCTGCCCGCAGAGCATCAAATTGGCCGGTTCGAAAATCAACCCAAAGTTTGATCGGCCGATTTGGTCGAGCACTTCCAGTGAACGATCCACCGTCTCGAACAACGTCGTCGTGTGACACTGATGTGCCAGCCGAATCCCACGCTGCGCCGCCTCGTCCGCCGCGCGACGAGCGTGTTCGATGTCCGCCTCCGTCTTCAAACAGACACGAATCAAATCGCAGCCCAGCGTCTCGGCCACATCGAGACTCGGCCCAATGTTTTTCAGACTGTCCGGCCCGTGCTCGTTGTTCAGGGGCACATCGCTGTCCGCCGTGACCATCGACACGCGCAGCCCTGCACGCTCGACTTCGCCGCGCATCCGTTCGAGTTCACCTCGCTGAGTCCCAATCCCTCCCGCGCTGGCTCTCATGCAGATCGCTCCGTAACCCAACTCGGCCGCCAACTGCAACAAATCACGAAACGGCACGTTGAGTTTTGTCTTGCACGGAGCCTCCGCGATCCGCACCGACAGCGACAATTTCATGACCGACTCCGAGACCAAATGAGTGCATCCACAAGCTCGAGATCGCCCAGAGAATAGCCCGCAATTCCTGGTCGGCAACCACAACCACAACGTCACAACCGATGCTTGACGCTGACCGACTCGACCACCACACTCCGCCCCTTCCGTCGGCCGTCCCAAGGACGACGCTGGAGGTGTAGCTCAGTTGGTAGAGCAACGGACTTTTAATCCGTAGGTCGTGGGTTCGAGTCCCACCACCTTCATTGATTCAAAACCCTCGTTTTCTGCGGAAAATCGAGGGTTTTGTCGTTTCTGGTCCGACGTTGAATCGGTGGCCATCTGGCCAGTTAAAAACGGTTGAGAATGGCTGATTTCGGCAGGGTGTGTGCAACCATTTGTGCAACCAAAATCCGAAGCGTCATCCGTGCCGGTCGCTCGCATCGTTTGCGATTCGGGCGCGGCGATGTTCGGGAGCGACTCCAACGCCGTGTTCATGTCGAGCAAGCCGACGTGCGAGTAACGATCCATCGTCAGCGTGATGGTCGAATGCCGAGCAAGTTGCTGCGCGAGCTTCGGGTGAACGCCACAAGCCGCGAGGTTGCTGATGAACGTGTGACGCAATGAATGGAAGTCGGCAAAGCCGGAGTCCGTGGCGTAGGCAATCTCGGTCGCGTCCAAGTCGGCGCGGAGCATCTTCGCGGCCTTCTCTGACCACGTTCCCGGAAACAGACGCTCTGGCTTTGCGTCTGCCGCACGATTCAACGACAGGATGACTCGTTGGTCGTCTGGTTGTTGCTCGCGTTCTGAGTTCGACTTTTGCAGTTTTCAGCGTGTTTATAACTGATCTGCGGAAATAGCGTGAGCCTCCACGACAATGCTTGGGACATCACTCTCAGGCATCGAGCAAGGAGGCTCACGATGGAACTTGTACCCAGTTTTGCGGCTTTGTTGCAGGGATTGTCCGCCACGATGACCACGCCGACCT
>CAMAWN010000024.1 GCA_945861865.1 Candidatus Kuenenia stuttgartensis
GTGATTCCGGCGGAGGCGGTTGACCTTCATCCCCATTGAGCCACTGCGGCACCACGTAGTGATAAAACTGTTTTGACCACAGCAGCCCCGCATAGCCTTGCCGAGCGACGCGGGCCGACTCCGGCGAATACTCTCGGTAAAGTTTCGTGCGATAAAACTCGTCCGCCTCTTCCAGGCGGGTCGCGAAGACCTGCTCGAACTCCGGCCCGAACGCCGTCTGCGGCGTCCAGGTCTTTTCCCCCAGATGAGTCAGCCGCAACCGGATGACTTGCGTGGCATGCGGCTCCAGATGCAATTCGTGCCAAGCCGCCGTTTTCGTGCCGACCCCGTCGGGTGAAACGGCATCGAGCCGGTCATGGATGACGCGGTCGTGAAACGCATCCTTCACAGGCTGGTCGTTGTTGGAAAGCCCATAGAGTCGCTCTTGGTTCGAGTTGTTTTCCGTGAAGAGCCACTGTGGACGCTGCGGTGACTCGTCCGCGACGAAGGAAAACTCACCCAGCGCTTCATGCCATACCAAGACAGTCCCGTCTGCCTGAAGTCGCGTTCCTGGATGACAGGACGTGGACTCGTCATGCCCAAGCCAGGACCAAGTATTGCGAAACCACAGCGTTGGCAAGACATGCAGCGTGGCCACTTCTGGTCCGCGGTTGTGAATCGTGATTTGGATCAGGATGTCCTGCGGCGAAGCCTTCGCGTACTCGGCCACGACATCGAAATAGCGGTCCTCGTCGAAGACGCCTGTGTCGAGCAACTCGAACTCCAGCTGATCTTTGCCGCGTCGCCGGTTCTCTGCGACCAGTTGATCGTAGGGAAACGCAGCCTGCGGGTATTTGTAGAGCGCCTTCATGTACGAATGCGTCGGGGTCGAGTCGAGGTAGTAATAAAGCTCCTTCACGTCCTCGCCGTGATTCCCTTCCGGCCCCGTCAGGCCGAAGAGTCGTTCCTTCAGGATCGGGTCGCGGCCGTTCCACAACGCCAGAGCGAAACACAGCCGCCCCTGTCGATCGCAAATTCCCAGCAAGCCATCTTCGCCCCAGCGGTACGTTCGGCTGTGAGCATGATCGTGCGGAAAGTAAAACCAACTGTCGCCATGCGCTGAGTAATCCTCACGCACGGTCCCCCATTGCCGTTCGGAGAGATATGGCCCCCATCGCTGCCAATCTTCCGTTCGCGAGTGGGCCGCCACCAAGCGGAGGCATTCCGCCGTCGCAGCCTCTTTACGAATCGGCATCGGCTCACTCAACGACGGTTGCATTGTGTATCTCCGGTTGATTTAGTTCGAGCACTACGGAATCAGAGTATCGGCAATCCCGCATTTCAGCAGCGTGTGATTTTCAGCGGGTGAGCGGCCAGGAACTCCGTCAGTTCCGCGGCATTAAACACGCCCGTCGTTGCTCCTGTCGAGCGCACGCAGCTGGCTCCCATCGCGCTGCCCAGCCGCACGCTGTCGAGCGTACTCGCACCGCGCAGCAAACCCAGAATGTATCCCGACACGAACGCATCGCCGCTGCCGGTCCCATCGACGAACGGGACCTGATGAGCTTCGGCCTGAAAGCGGCCTTCGTCGGAGAGGATCACGCAGCCGTCTCCGCCGCGTGTGATGATCGCCGTGCGGACTCCGGCCGAGCGGAACGCTGCGGCCTGTCGCCACGGGTCCGTCTCGCCAGTGAGCAGCACGCTCTCGTCGGCGTTGGGCATGAAGACATCCGTCAGCGCGAGCACCGGTCGCAGCCGCGGCCAATAGTCGCCGGGACCGGGCAGGACAACATCCAGCAGTGTCGGGATGCCCGCGTCGCGCGCCGCTTGAAACAGCGGCAGGATGTTCTCGACCGGTGGGTTCTCCGCCAGCAGATAGCCGCCCAGGAACAGCACGCGACAATCACGGACCATCGCGGGCGTGACTTGGCTGGCGTCGAAGTCGGTGTTCGCTCCGAGCGTGTGAATGAATCGTCGATCCTCTCCCTGCACGTTGACGATCAGTGACTGAGAGGTTTGACTCGTTGCCGATTCGCACAGCAGGCGGCAATCGACGCCGGCCGCTTCCAGCGATTCGCGCACATGCCGGCCGAAGACATCTTGGCCGACCAGTCCCACGACTCCGACTGGCACACCGAGCTTCGCCAAATCGGTCGAAACATTCGCCGCGTTGCCGCCGATCGCCAGCTCAAAGCGTGGCGATAAGACCAGCTCACCGGCTCGCGGCAGGTGCGCGATCGGCGAGCAAAGATGATCGGAGACGATAATGCCGAAGCACAGGACGTCGAGCATGCTTCCTCACTCTGCCAGCAGCTTCTCGACGAACGGCACGATGTCTTTGGCGTAGGTGAAGTCTTCGCCGGGCTTCGCGTGGTCATTGTCGAAACGCTTCGCGACTTTGCCGTCAGCACCGAAGACGTACACGGCGGGGATCGAGGCCAGTTCGAGCTTCTCGAACAGCACGTCGGATTCCACGTTCAGCAGCACGTTGGGAAACGTCGCGTTTTGCTTCGTGAGAAACGCGAGCACACGCTCCCGATAGCTCTCCGGCGGCTTGCTCTTGATGCCGGCGTAGTCGCAACTCGCGGACAGGCAGACGAGCTGCTCGCCGTGCTGCTTGTGCAATTCGACCAGATGCGGGAACTCGACCGTGCACGGCTCGCAGGAGGTGGACCACAGATCGAGCACCACGATCTGGCCCTTGTGCCGCGCGACGAGTGCTAGCGTTTCGTCCCAATTCTTGAGGTCGAGCGCCACGGTCGCAGCAGGATTCTTCGCTGCGTCACCAACAGGCTCCGATGGCACCGTCCTGTCCGGTTCCAGGGTTTTCGGGGAGGGTGATGTCACTGTCTGAGAATTCGATTCGCAGCCAAGCATTGCCAACGGAAACAACAGGAGAACGGACCAGAAAAAGAGAGGCATGACGTTCCTTGTCGTTGAGTGAAAGGCAGGGGACGGGCAAGAGTGCCTGTTGTTTATACACAACTCAAGCAGATTTCCCGACCCCTCGGGATGATTTTGCGCCGGCGAGTGAAGCCGTTTTGACCCTTTGGTCAGAGATTTTCCAACACTTGCCAATTCTCGCCGACGGAGACGTCCACCGCGAGCGGTACACGCAGCGACATGGCGCTGGTCATCTCGTCGCGAACCAGCGCGGCGAGTGACGTGACTTCGTCGGCGGGAGTTTCGAAAACCAGTTCGTCGTGGATTTGCAGCAGCAGTCGGCCGGGGTGGTGAGTCTCGGCGAGCCGGTCGTGGACGCGGAGCATCGCTTGCTTGATGAGATCGGCGGCGGAGCCTTGGATCACGGTGTTGATGGCGGTCCGCTCGGAGGAATTCAGTTGTTGTTTGCGCTCCGGGCGGATGCCGCTGATCGCTCGGTGACGGCCGAGGATCGTCGTCGCGAAGCCGGTGCGAGCAACCTCGGCGAGCGTTTGTGTGATGTACTTGTCGATGGCGGCGTACTTGGCGAAGTACTGGTCGATGAACAGCGTGGCCTCGTCTTGGTCGATGTGCAACGCCTCGGACAGACCGAAGGCACTCTGGCCGTAGAGCACTCCGAAGTTCACCGCTTTGGCGATGCGGCGCTGCTCGGAACTGACCACGTCAGGCGGGACGTTGAAGACTTCGCAGGCGACGGCAGTGTGGATGTCGGTGCCGGCGGCGAACGCTTCGCAGAGCACCGGATCGCCGCAGAAGTGCGCGAGAATCCGCAGCTCGATCTGCGAGTAGTCCGCGCAGACGAATCGCCAGCCCGGCTCAGAGGGGATGAACGCTTTGCGGACGCGATGTCCTTCAGTCGTGCGGATCGGAATGTTCTGAATGTTCGGATCGCTGCTGCTGAGCCGGCCGGTGGCGGCGACGACTTGGTTGAAACGAGCATGAATCTTGCCGGTCTGTGGATTGACCAGCTCTGGCAGCGAATCGAGGTACGTCCCCTTCAACTTGCTAAGTTGCCGATGCTCGATGATCTTCGCCGGCAGCGGATGCACGAGCGCGAGTTTTTCCAACACGTCCTGATCGGTGCTGGGGCCGGTCTTGGTTTTTTTCATCACGGGCAGGCTGAGTTCCTCGAACAGCACCTTCGCGAGTTGCTTCGGCGAGTCGATGTTGAACTCGTGGCCGGCGATCTGATGGATCTCGGCGACGAGGTCGGTCAGTCGCAGCGAAATTTCCGCGGATTGCCGCCGCAACTCGACGACATCGACCCGAATGCCGGCCGTCTCCATTTCGGCGAGGACGCCGATCAGCGGACGTTCGAGGTTCCAGTACAAATCCCACAAGCCTTCGCGACGCAGTTCGTCCGCGAGCTGCCGCGACAACTGCCACGCCGCATCGGCACGCTCGGCCGACCATTCGGCGAGTCGCGGTTGGTCCGCGAACATCGCGGGATCGAACGGCGGCAACGCTTTCTGGAGATATTTGTCGGCGAGTGCCGGAAGGTCGTGGCCGCGTCCTCCAGCTTCAATCAGATAGCTGGCGACCATCGGATCGACGCCCAGTCCGGTCGGCTGAATCCCGACGCGGCGCAGCAGCAACAGATCGAATTTGAGATCGTGGTTGGCGATTTGCACGTCGGGCGATTCGAGGATCGGTTTCAGGGCGAGCAAAATTTGCGAGGCCTGATCGTGGGACAGGTTTCCAACCAACCCGGAACTCGTGGGCAGGTCGGAAACCTGTTCCACGTTGTCGTCGAAGAGCGATCGTTGGCGACGGGATGGAATTTGAAGTGGGGTGGCGATTTGTTGCTCGGAACCCTCACCCGGCTTTCGGCCACCCCCTCCCAAAGGGAGAGGGGCATGTTCGGAGATCGGGATGAACCACGACCGTTCTGTTCCCCAAGTGAACGTGAGAGCGATGATGTCAGCTTGCGTGGGGTTGGAGGACGACGCGATGACGTCGAGACAGAACTCGCGTTGCGTCTGCAATTGCTTGATGAATGCGGCGAGTTGCGTGTCGGCCCCAATGCCGACAATTTCGCAGCGATGAACAGACTCAAATGACAAGCTGGTCTGCTGAGATGTCGTTGCAGAATCGTCCACAGCGGCGAGCTTGAACTCGTTCGGTAGCGACTTGGCGTCGTCGATGAAGCGGCGGAAGCCGAACTCTTGGAACAAAGCGGCCAACCGAGCGACATCGACTTGGCCGACCTGCATCGCGTCCCAATCGATCTTCAAATCGAGATGCTGATTGAGCGTGACCAACGTACGGCTGAGACGCGCGAGATCGGCGAACTCTTTCAGATTCGATTTGAGTTTGTCTCCCGCGACCTTGTCGGCATTCAACAGCACTTCATCCAGCGAGCCGAATTGTTCCAGCAACGCGGTTGCCTTTTTGGGGCCGACCAACGGCACTCCCGGCACGTTGTCGACGCTGTCGCCGACCAGCGATTGGAAGTCGATGGCTTGGTCCGGGCGGATACCCCAGTCTGCTTTCAAATCGGATTCGTCAATCCAGGTGTTCTTGCGAACGTTGAAAATTCGCACATGCGGGCCGAGCAGTTGGCGAGCGTCCTTGTCGTTGGTGACGATGCGGACGTCGTAGCCACGTTCGACCGCTTGCCGAGTCAGCGTCGCGATCACGTCGTCCGCTTCCCAGCCGTCGCAACGCAGCTTCGGAATGCCGAAGCCGTCCATGACCTGCTGTACCATCTCAATCTGCGGCCGCAGGTCTTCGGGCATCTCGGTGCGATTGGCTTTGTATTTGGGGTACAGCGCCTCGCGGGTTCCCGGCCCCGGCGAGTCCATCGCGCACAGCCAGTGCGTCGGCCGCTGAGTCTGCAAAATGTTGAACAGGTCGCGTGTGAAACCAAAGACCGCGTTCGACGGCAGTCCCTTGGGACTGGTCATCGAGGGGATCGCGTGGAACACCTGAAACAACAGGGAGAAGGTGTCGATCAGAAACAGCGTGGGAGTGGTCATTGGTTATTGGTCGTTGGTCGTTGGTCGTTGGTTATTTCCAGCGGCAATCTAGCCAGTGTGCTTCCCAAATCACCAATGACCAACGACCAATGATCAATCTGGCTTCTCTGCCCGCACAATCGCCAAGCTCCGCACGTCCGCCCAGCCTTCCGGCTGAATCGACTGCTACGACCGCTCTTCTGGCCGCGTCTTGACCCGGCTCAACGGCCGGGTAGAGTTCCTCCATCACGTCGATTCGCTCCGCTTCCGATAATTCGGTCACTCCATATTCTTTCTCCGAGGTGTGTCATGGCTGCGCCGCAAAATAAGCCGATCGGATATCAGGTCGCTGTCATCGTGTTGTCGCTGGGGGTCGTGGTTCTCGGCACGCTGGTCTACATGGACCAGAAAAACATCCGACAGGTAACGACGGAGAATCTCAAATCCACCGCGGATCGCCAGAAGATCGAGGCGATCGAGAGAAAAGTGCGAGAAGAGTTCGAAGACCTCAAGAAGTTGACCGGTAATCCTGGTGATGATTATGGGCTGGGAGACGATCAGAACGTCAGCAAAGTCCGTGGTAGCAATCTGGCGGACATCGCCAAGGCCGCTGTCGCCGAACCAACTCACAAAGCGGCGATCAATACGCTGGTGCAGAGAGCCACCGCTCGTGAACAAGAACGGGACGAAGCCAGCGCCAAGTACGTCGAAGCGCAGAAGCTGATCATCGAACTACAAAAGCAGTATCAAGTGCGGGTCGATACACAAGATGCCGGTCGCGTGAAGGCCGAAGGTGATCTGAGCGACTCCATCAAGAACAAGGATGAAGAGGTTCGCGCCAAGCAGAAGCGGATCGACGAACTCACCCAGGCGGCCAACGAGGCGGCAACGGAACTCGAAAACGAAAAGGCCGCCCGCGCGGCGGAAGTCAAAGCTCTTGACGCCCAAATCTCCAAGCTCGCCGCCATTAACGGCAAGCTGTCTGACGAGATCGACGAGATTAAGAAGACCAGCTTCGAGATCGCTGACGGCGAAATTCGCTGGGTCGATCACCAAAACGGCCGCGTCTGGATCAACCTCGGCGAGGCAGACAACTTGCCGAAGAGAATGACCTTCAGCATCTACACCAAGAATCACAATGGAGTGGCTCGTGGCAGCAATGACATCAAGGGGGCGATCGAAGTCACCCGCATCATTGACGCACACACCGCTGAGGCACGCATTATCAAGGACGATCTTTATCAACCGATTGCCAAGGGGGACCCAATTTTCACTCCAATTTGGAGCCCCGGCCGCAAAGAGAACTTTTCGTTTGTTGGCATCATCGACCTCGATGGCGATGGCAAGAGTGACCGACAGAAGTTGCATGAACTGGTTTCGGGAGCGGGTGCCACAATCGATAACGAAGTCGATGACGATGGCAAACGGATCCGGTACATGAAGTTTCCCAACGAGATCATTGACCACGGCGAAGGTGTGCCCGGCATCGACGTGAACACGAAGTTCCTGGTCGTCGGCGAGATTCCTGACATCGCACTCGCAGTCAAGGATGAAGACAAGGCTCGCATTGGACTGATTCTGAAGCACCGAAAAATTCTGGGTGACGAAGCCAAACAACAAGGCGTGCGAGTCGTGAACCTCAACGACTTCTTGTCGTGGATTGGCTACCAACCGCAACGCCGATTGTTCGTGCCTGGATCTGAAAATGGATACATGCTGAAAGCTGGCCAACGTGAACCGCCGGTCGACAAGGTCTCGGGCCAAGTCTCGGGAGCGATCAATGGCAACAAGCGAATCAAGCCAAGCACGTCGGGCGGTCAAAATAGCCCGCTGTTCGGCAAGTAGTCCGAGCCATTGAGCTTCAGCGGGCCGCGCCGAATTGAACTGGAGTCGCGATCCGTTCGCGAACCGTCCTCGCATTTTCTGCGAGGACGTCAAGCGTCTCAGAGTGCAAGTGGATGTCTCGACAGGCTTCCTCCCACGCCGGGAACAAGCCTGCGCTGATCCGCTGCCGAGCCAAATCCGCCGCGAGTTGATCGACCTGTCGCTGCAATCCTCGATGCAACCGGCGAGTGAACATCATCACCAGTAGCGTTGACCACAACACGAAGATCACTCCGGCGTTGATGTAAAACGCTCCCGACAAATACGGGTCGTGTCGCAAGTCTTCCGCGAACATCGAGTCGTAGAAGAAGCTCTTCAGCACACGAAACAAGACGAAGCCGATGAACGACAGCAACAGCGTTTCGTACCACGCACGAATCAGCTTGCCCGATCTTCGCTTCGCGACGTTCTCCACCATGCCGTCAATTCGCTGCCCGGCATCGCCGAGAAACTGACCTTCGACACGAGCCGCTTCCTGCCGCAGTTCTTGCACCGTCTTTGAGTTGCTTGACAACGTCGTCAGCTTGGCGTCACGCAGGAAGCCACTCAGGACCAACTGTGATTCGCGCAGTAAATCGTCTTCCAGGCCGAGCGAACTGGCGGCTCGTTGCAGGCTCGATTCGGCTTCGCGTTCCTGTTGTTTGCTCGATAGCCAGCGTGTCCCCTGCACGACACCAATCAACGCCATTTGCACGGACGAGCGTGCTCGCCACAGCGTCGCCGACGCGATCAGGTTTCCGAATCCCGAATACACCCGCAGGATCGACGAAAACGGACTGACGCCCCAACGCTCGGTGACTGCTGTCAGCAGTCGCCGCTCCCACAATCCCTGGCTGGCGACCAACTCGTCCCGCAACCGAGCGGTCATCGCATCGTGCAGTCGCTGTCGCTGCGTCTCCAGGGCCGCCTCCAGTTTTTCGATCGCCGGCAGGTTCGCAGCAACGTGCTCGCGACAATGAGCGATTGCGATGTGAATCAAGTCCAGCAAATTCGCTCGTCGCACTTGAATGCGCTGCGACGATGCGATGCGGCTGGTTAGCAAATCTTGCAATCGTGCGAAGTCGCCTGACGGCCGCCGTCCCACTTGTTGATCCTGCAAGGCTCGCACGGAGTCCACGAAAAAGACGTCCGGCACGGCGTATTTCTCGGCGAGTTGCCGCCGCCAATCCTCGCGGATGTCACTGTCGCGGTCGGCGTGCGTTTGGACGAACAGCAGCCGGCAACCTTCGGCCGCCTGCTGCAACTCGTCGCTGACGCGGGCCGAGCGATACTTCTGTTGCGTCGAAACGAACAGCAACACATCACAGTGAGGCAGCATCTTTCGCAGCCGCGCCAGATTCGATCCGGCAGTTTCCCCTTCGGAGGTATCCGGGTCCGGGCAATCGACGACGACGATGTCGCGCAGGATCGGTGAGTCGATGCGAACCATCTCGAATTCCGACAGTGGTAGTCCGAGCGATTCGAGATTCGTGTCCGGATGCGTGATCAAAACCGGAAGCGTTGTGGTCGGTCGCTCACGGCCAGTGCGAGTGCATTCGCGACCGACCAGTGCGTTGACGAGCGAACTCTTGCCGACACCGGTACCGCCGAAGGTTGCGACAACCAGCGGAGCTTCCAGCCGAATTCGCAGCGTCTCGACTCGGCCGAGCAGCCGACGCAGGATTGCTCGGCAGTGACCGAGCGGCTCCCAGGCCGATTCTGCTTCGACGAAGTCACGCAGTCGACGGACGAGTTCGTCGATTTCCGCGAACAGTTCGAGTTGTGCCAGTTCAGAATCAGCCATGTTCGAGTTCAGTCGTTGGAGCTTCGCTGCTGCCGGTCATCGAAGTCATCTCGGTTACCGGCAACAGCCTAAAGGTTGGATTCCAGCAAGCCCATCGTCTCACGCACTGTTTGAAATGTTTCTGACTGCGGAACCACGGTCGCCATTTGCAGTTCGTCCGGCAGATCGCCGAAGAGATGCTCTTTCAGCATCCGCGCCAACCAACTGGCTCGTTTGGCCGCGAACCGCGCGTGTAATCGGCGGAACCGAGCCTCGAAGAATCCCGCGCTGGTGGCTGCCGCTCCACTGATCGCCGATTCTCCGGCGACTGCCGAAACCGTGCCGCCTGCGATATCGACCGCGAACTGCAATGCGGTGCTCGCTGCGACTTGATGGACTGCGTGCCCCGCCGGGCCGAAACCCGTGACGAACAAGCAGACGCTGGTCACTGGCCGCACCGCCGCCGCACCGTGGTCGATCCACTTCATGAACTGAAAGGTTTGCGGCCTGTCCTGGCGGACCCCATCCATCTCGATGGCGACAAGATCACGGATCTCATGTTCCAGATCGGTGAGGTCGTGCCGAGTCTTCAGCAGTTCGAGCAGTTCGACACGCGACCTGCCGCCCAACAGCTTTTCAATGCGCGGTTGCAGCAGCGGATTGCCTAACTCGGCGAACCAGCGCAGGCGCTCGTAGACCGACTCCACAGTGTCGAGGATCGTTTGCCACTCGCGCTGCCGGTACTGTTCGAGTGGCGGTGTGCGTTCTCCCTGCCAGCGATTCCGCAGCATCGAAAATGGCTTGAGCATTCCGCTGCCAATTGCGTTGTAAAAGTTGTGAACTTTTTTCGTCCAACCTTCGCGCTGCTGCTGCCACCACAATCGGACTTCTTGAACGACCACCGAATTCGGCATCGGAGGCCAATCGTTGCTCTCGGCCAGTTGATGCGTGGAAAGTAGTTCGGACGCAGATTTGAACTCTGCACTGCGCCGCTCAATTTCCGCGAGATACGCCGGAAAACCGGACTCCGGGTTGAGCACGGTTCGCAGCGAACCGCGCAGTGTCCGCAATTTGATCTCGCGGAAGTGCAGGGCGGAAATGTCGTTCTTCAAGCTGCATGTCTCGTGGGGCTTGTTGGAAACCTGCCCCACATAGAACGGCAGTCGATTCTCCTCCGCCGCACGGCGGTCGGACGGAGCGAGGTACACGAACTCCGGCTGCACGCCGGTCTCTTGGCAGAACGTGTGCAACCAGATGGGCCAGAATGTTTCGTCGTCGGGAATCAGTACTTGGTTGAAGACGATCAGCACCGCTTTGTCTTCTTCGGCCGCCTTGCGAAAGAATTGCTTAACGGCCGCGTCGTTGTATTTCTGTTGCGTGAGCACCGCGACCAGCACATCGGCGCAACGGCGAATGTTGTCGGCTCGTTCCCAGTTCACACGGACATCGCCGTCGATGTCGGGAGTATCGAGGATTAGCAGGTTCGACGGCGTTGCGTCGCTGGTCCGCCAGAACAAGCGATGTTCGGGGTGATCTTCGAGAGCCGCGTCGGCCCGCGACCACTCATGCAAATCGAAGCCACAAAAAATCGAAGGGAGGTCGTGTCGCTCAGCGAATCCAGGAGGCACGAGGCACACCGGATGTTTCGTGCCCGACGCGAACGGTGACGTCGCGCTGGCTCGGCAACCGGCAAGATGATTGAAGATCACGCTCTTGCCGATGTTGGTCCCACCGACAACTGCGACGACGAGAAACGCATCGTCGGCCATCTGCGGCAGCAGCTTGCGTTCGAGCAGTTCAAACCACTCGCGTCCGGCCAGCGGCGGTAATTGCAGCAAGCGGCTCTGAACTTCCAACTGCCGCGCGGTCGAATGCAATCGTCGGACGTGTTCGGCGCAGGCAGCGTAGGTCGAGCTCATCAGAAGGAAGCTTGTTTCAAGGATTCGACGAAGGCGTCACGTCCGCTGCCGCATCCGGTCGAGTGCGCGGTTCAGAGTCGGGCCGATGGAGTTTTCGGGGATGCCCAGCGACGCGCTGATCTCACGATACGACTTGCCTTCGAGGTGAAACTGCCGGATCACATCCGCTTCACGCGGCGGCAGAACGCGCAGCAATCGAGTGACTTCTTCGCGATCTTCGATGCGTTGTGACTCCGTCGCCCCAACACCCGCAGCATCCAGTGAGGAACCATGAGCTGGCACATGTCCGAGAGCCTCGGACAACCGTCGCTGCGTGATCTCTTTCACGACAATTCTTCGGGCAATCACAGTGAGGTAAGTCGCCAGTGAACTCTTGCCTCGAAACTGCCGCAGCGCTCCGTAGTTATTCGATAGCAGTGTGATGAACACCTCGGCACACAAATCTTCGACATCATCGGCCGACAACGGCACGCTGCGAGAATGAGCGGTGTGGTTGATGACATGCACAAACAGACCAATGAAGCGGTCGACGAAATCCTTCCACGCTCCGGGTTCTTCGGAGAGGCAGCGTTTCAGCAGCGTTCGGTCGATTTCCGTGAGTGCCACGATGGAGCAACCGTCGTTGAAAGCAGAGGAAAAGCCTTAAAATCCACGCTTTGCACTCTAGTTCGATCCACGGAACGGGACAAGGCGGCATTTTCGGCGATTCACGGCTTTGACCGAGCCTGTCTTCACGGCTTCAAAACGATCCGCTGATTGGCCAAAACATCGGTCTTCGTCAACTTACCTTTGTCGTGCGGGAGTTCCACTTCGACATCAACTCGCTCGGCTTTGCCCAAGCCGAAGTGCGCGACCGCTTCTTGGCCGGAGCAGTATCCGTAGCCGATACAAATTTCTCGCAAGCCGATGCGCGATGCCGCGTCACGCTTTCCTGCCGGGTAGACATGCACCTTGGCCGCGACACCCATCCGATTGACGCCGCTCTTGCCTTCAACGCTGACCTGCAACCAGTTGCCGCCGGGAGTCTCGTTGCGGAGCAGCAGCGAACGGGACTCGATCCACCAATTCGGCAGGAACATGTCCAGCCGGCCGTCATGGTCGAAATCGCTGGTCGCGCATGGGGCCATGTAGACGAACTTCTTTTCTTCCAGCATCTTGGCGAACAACTTGCCGGAGCTTTTCTGTTTGCGATCCTCGTCATCCGGGAAGTCGTTGACGCCCCAGACCTCTTCTTTGAAGCGCGGCAGTCCATCGCGGACGCCGAGATTCTTGTAGATCAGCGGATGCGGCTGACCGTCTTTGAACTTCACGATGCTCACCAGGATGTCGGGCCAGCCGTCGTTGTCAAAGTCCTGAATCTCGACATGCGGAGCTTTCATCAGCAGCGGTTCCAAGCCGGCCGCCTCGGTGATGTCTTCAAACTTCGGATCGCCGCCCGCCTGGCTGCGGTTGAGGTACAGCCGAATCGGAACCGGCGAAATCCACGGCGTCTTGAAGTGATGCCCGATGACGATGTCCGGGAGGCCGTCTCGATTCACGTCGGCTATGCTCGCACCAGCGGGCGTGTCTTCCCCTTTGGCGTTTGACCAGCGAAAGACATCGCTCGTTCCGGGAGCCTCGCGAAAGTGGCCGCGACCGTCGTTCAAATACAGCTGATGCTCGCCCGCGCCGCTGGTCAGAAAAATGTCGGGCCAGCCATCGGCGTTCAGATCGGACGCGAGGGCACACAGACCTCCGAAGCCAACTGGCAGTCCGGCCGCCTCCGAGACATTTTCAAAGCGGTGGTCGCCCTTGTTGCGATACAGCGCCGGGCCGACCTTCACCTTCGGCGAGTAGTATTGCTCGCACGTCAGCAGATCGAGTAACCCGTCGCCATCGAAGTCGAGCACCGCAACGCCGCGGCCTTCGTACAACGGCGGACAAGTCCCGCTCGCCTCGGAGATGTCCGTGAACTTTCCATCGCCGTCGTTGCGAAAGAACACGTTCGGAGCCGAAAACGCCGGATCCCCTTTCTTCCCGTGAGCACAATTCGAGACGTACAAGTCCAGCCGTCCGCTGTTCGTGAAGTCGGCGAACAACGCGCCGCTCCCCATGCCGGACGTGCGCAGGTGCTCTTGCGGATCGAGCCGAAACTTTCCTTTTTCATTTCGCACGAACAGGCTCGGCTTCGACCCCGCGTTGTGAAACGTGGCCACAAACAGATCGGGCCAACCGTCGCCATCCACGTCACCCCATGCCGCACCGTGACCACGAATGCCGGCGACATGCGGAAAGAGTCCGGTTTCATCGCCGACATCACGAAACACGAACGGCGGGTTGGCACTGACCGCGAACTCAGCCAACAGCGAAATCCAAATTGCCACGCACAACATCGCTCGCCGCATCGCAAATCTCCTCACTTGTTTGTCCGGCTGATTGCCGATCGGTTCACGGCCGCCGTTCCGATTCGGGAATGTGAATGACCGTCAGGGCACAGCAGTCCCAAACTTTCCCGCCGCGGTTGGCGTTCCAGTTGATGTAGAGCTTGCTGCCGTCCGGTTCGACCGCCGAACTGAATGTCCCGGCCAGCGTGACGCCGTATTTCTCATGGTAGAACGGATGCAGGAACGCGATCACTTTCCGTGTCTTAGTCTTCACGTCGAATTGAATGACCGCGCTGCCATCTTTTTCGCTGCCGCCGTGAGCACCGGGGATGTAGTAGAGGTATCGCCCTGTTGGATCGGCGTCGATCGTCGTGATGTAGTTCATTGAGCCGACCTGCGCGGGACCAAGTTCGGTGACCTTCTCGGTCTTTGTGTTGAACGCAAACAGCAGGGACTCGCCCGCTTTGCCGCCCTTCGAGACCGTGTAAACGATGCCCTGCGGCGTCTCTTGTGTGGCGGATCGCAGGCCGAGTTCCGCACGGATCGGCGTCGGTGGACCGGGCTTGTCGGGATCGAAACGGACCAACTGCCCGACCATGTCTTCCTTGCCGGGCGTGTAATAAATTTTGCCCGTGGACTTGGCGAAGATCATGTAGCGAGCGGGACCGTCCGGCCCATCAAAGAGGACTTTCTTTTTGTTGACGTCGTAGGCGAAGAACCGCACGCCAGCACCATCCGCGGTGCTTCCCGGAGCCGTGCCGCCGTAGAAAATCTTCCGCTGCGGATCGAGCACGCTGTTTGGAATGCAATGCTTGGGCACCGGTCCGCATGCGACGATCTCGGTTTTGCCGTCAGCCGGCCGCACGCGGATGATCCAATCGCCTTGGTAATGGAACTTGTCCACAGTCACGGTGGTTGAGCCACGATGCGTCGAACAATACAGCCAGCCCTCGTCGTCCATGTCGAGCCGCCCGTGAATCTTCGCCGGCACATAATGGCCTTCGGGCATGTTGAGCAGCTTGCGAAGCTCGACCAACTCGCGAAACGTTTTCTTCTCCGGGTCGTACTCATACACGAAGGCGTTGCCGATCAGATTTGGATCGCCCTTCGACGACAACTGCGAGTAATGATCGCCGATCGACGCGTAATACTTGCCGTTGATCGCGAGGCTGTCGCCCCAATTCGACCACGGCTTCCCCTCGTAGTCCTGACGTGGGAAGTACAGAAAATCGACCGTCGGCGGCGTCTTCGCAATCGCGACGCCTTCCACAAGTGTGTCTGTCGGTTTGAGGAACTTGTCGCTCGTGTCGGTGACGACACGTTCTCCGTTGGGCAGCGTCGGCGGGAACGGCAGCACCACGGAAACCGGCTTCTTCGCGGCGTTTTTTTTGGCAGCCGCTTGCTGAGCCTGCGACGTCGAGTCGCTCAGGAAAAAGATCGCCAAGATCAATCCCAACAACGGTGATCGCAGAGTCATAAAAACGTCTCCAACTGCGGACGGGCCGGAGTGCTCGTCCTACTTGCGGCCGACTTTCAATTTGTCCGCTCCGAGCGGGAATGCCCCGAGATCCGGTCGGCCCTTGTCGAGCTGGCGGAGTGTGTCGGGCCACTCTGTTGGGATGTCAACGCCCGCATCGACTGCGGGGCTGCCGCTGCTCAGACGAAAATCATTGGCACGAAACGCAGCGAATTGCGGATCAGCGAGCCGGTCATTTGCGCCCCAGCCGGGCGGGTAGTTTTTCTGGCTGGCTTCGAACAGCGGCGACTTGCGGTACTTCGTGAAATAGTTAGCGGTCTGAGTCGGGCCGTCTTTCACTCCCCACAACAAATTGGCGTCGGCTTGGAAGTCGTCGTCGGGTTTGAGCCCCGTGAAGTTCAGGCCGGGTAACCCTTCGACTTGCACGAAGATGTTGTTGAAGACTCGCCGCGTCGTCAGTCGCGATTGGCTACCCCAGCAGAAGGCGTAGTAGTCGCGGAACGCCTTTTGGTGCAGCAGGAACGTGTTGTGATAGACGTAATAAACCGCGTGGACCGGGCTGCCGTGATCGTGGCAGACGAGTTGCGTCGGCTCATTCAAGAATTTGCCGCTGGGATCAGGTTCCGTCGGCGGGCCTTTGTACGTTCCCTGCCGCAGATCGACGACGTTGCGGAAGACGAACATGCCGCTGCCCGGTTCGGCATCAATCGGGATCGGCTTGCTGCCATGAGCCGTGAACGGGTTCAGCGTGCGGGTGATGAGGTTCTGATAGACCAGTGTCGTGCCACGAGCTTTCTTCGGCCCCGGTTCGATGCCGTCGTCGTTGAAGTTGTCGACCAGGTTGTGATGGAATTTCAGGCCATCCAGCCCGTGGAACGTGATGCAGTCGTGATGATCGGTCAGCTCGGAATGAGCGATCTCGAAGTCGCGGCCCTCGGCGAAGATCAGGTATCCCGAACCGGCTCGGTTCTTGACCGTGAACCGCGAGTGCCACGGAGCCGAATGCCCGCGCAGCATCGAGTTCACGATTCGCAGCCGCTTGGTGTGACTGATTCGCAGGGCCGCTCCGCTGCCGTACAGCGTCACGCCGTCGAGTTCGATGTCTTCGGCTTCGTGGTCGATGTCCTCCTGATCGCGAGTGATCAGCACCGCCGATCGCTCCGCCCCGCGCACGACGAGGTCTTGAATCCGCAGATGCCGCGCCCCTTCGATCCGCAGTGCGTACTCGTGCCCGCTGATGACGAGCGGCAACTTGCGCGGATCGGTCTCGCCGCGATAGGCGTCCTTCCCCAGCCCGGCCAAATTCGTGTGCGACAACCGCACATGAATGCGGCCCGTCTCCGGATCTCGCCGAGTCCCCGGGCCGCAATAGATGCCAATCGGATCGTCTTGCCGATCACTCAGTCCGACGTGATACAGCTCATTGGCTGACCGCAGGTCCGTGAAGTTCATGTAGCGATGAAACGGAATCATCGAGTCCGCGAAATTGCCGAATCCGCCGCCGGCTCGATATGTCTTCGTGGATCGAAACTCTTCCTTCGCGCTGCCGGGCAACGGCTCCCATGCCCCGACCGGGTCTTCGAGGAACTCGCGCAGCCCGGCGTCGAGAATCGCCAGCTCGCCGGGAAATGCACGGATCGTGATCGGCTTCTCCGCCGTACCCGCGACCGCGACCAGAACACTCTCGTAATAACTGCCGCCGCGCAGAACCAGCGTGTCCCCCGGCTGGAGTTGTCCGACCGCGTGGTTGATCGTCTTCCACGGAGTTGGCTGCGATCCATCATTCCGATCCATGCCTTTGGCGGCATCGACGAACTTCGTGGGGCCGTCGCTCAGCGTTCGCTGTGACGCGACTGGCAGCGGCCGCATTGGTGGGTGTGAGCGGATGGTTTGTGGTTCGTCATTCGCGAAGGTGGACGCGACCAAGATGGTGAAGAAGAGAAGACCGCAGGCGGAAACTGAAGGGCGAAAAAAAAGACCGCGCTTCGGAATCGTTGTTCGTTGCATGATTTTTGTGCCCTTCATTTGTCGCCAGCTTTTTTTATTTCACGGCAGCTTTCTTCTTCTTGTTGCCCGCTTTCTTCGCCGCTTTGCCGGGAGCGTCTGGGGCACTCGGTTCGGCTTGTTCGGCGCTCCATTTGTCCCAGAGCGTTTGCAACTCCTTCACCTTCTCCGACTGCACATTCGCGAGATTCTTCGATTCCGCAAAGTCGGTCGCGAGGTTGTAAAGCTCCGGCTGGTCACCGCCGCCGCGCGAGACGACCAGTTTCATGTCGCCGGATCGCACTGCCCACTGCGGACCGTAACGCCAGTAAAGCGTCTCGTGCGGACGGGCCTTCGTCGCACCCGTCACGAATGGCGTCAGATCAACGCCATCGAGCTTCCAGGCGGAGTCCACCTTGCCACCAGCCGCAGTGACGATCGTGGGGAGCACGTCGAGATTCATCACCGGAGATTCGTACGTTTTGCCGGCCGGAAATTTCCCTTTCCACTGTGCGACGAACGGCACACGCGGGCCGCCTTCGTAGGTCGTCATCTTGAAACCGCGCAGGCCACCGTTCGCGGACGTCGTGCTCTGAGTCGGGCCGCCGTTGTCGGCGATAAAAAAGAACAGCGTGTTCTCTTCCTGGCCGATCTCGCGGACCTTGGCCAGGACGCGGCCGATGGCGTCATCCATCGCCGACATCATCGCGGCGAACAGTTTGCGTTTCTCGTCGGTGATCTTTGGAAAGCGATCCAGATACTTTTGCGGAGCTTGCAGCGGCGCGTGCTGAGCATTGAATGGCAGGTACAGAAACATCGGCTTCGATTGGTTCTTCTCGATCCAATCGACCGAGCGTTCGGCATAAGCATCTGTCGTGTAAAACGAGTCGTCGTCGATCTTCCGCACGTCGTTCGAGATTCGCGAATCGACAAAGTTGGTCGGATGAAAGAACGGCGTGTTGTTGAGCGTCCCGAAGAACTCATCGAACCCACGTTTCGTCGGCCGGTATTCGGGACCCCCACCGAGGTGCCATTTGCCGACGCAAGCCGTCGCATAGCCAAGCGTCTTCAGACGATCGGCAATCGTTGTCTCTTTCAAGTGCAGTCCGGTTTGATTGGCGACGCTGTTAAACTCGTGACCGAAACGTGTCGGATAGCGGCCGGTCATCAAGCCGGCTCGCGAGGGACTGCAATACGTCGCGGCGACGTAACCTTGCGTGAACTTCACGCCGTTCTTGGCGAGCGAGTCGATGTGGGGGGTCGGGATGTCTTTGTTGCCGTAGGCTCCGGTTTCACCCCAGCCCAAATCATCCGCATAGAAGATGACCAGATTCGGTTTGTCGGCCGCAGCGACCCGTGGCTCCGCACAGCCGATCCAAACCGCGAACACTCCCGCCCAACAAATCGCCGTGCTGCTCGGTCGCATAATGAGCGTCTCCTCAACAACATTGAAAGTCCGACAAGGGCTGACCCTCTCGACGCACGAGCGTCGCCGATTCTCATCCGGCTAGCAACGGTCAATCATCCAGTTGAGCGGCCTGATCGCGACGCCGCTCCTTGACTGTCGAGCGGATGTTGAGAAATTCGACCAGCAGCGAAAACGTCATCGCGAAGTAGATGTAGCCTTTGTTGAAGTGCGTGCCGATCCCCTCGGCCACCAGCATCACGCCGATCAACAGCAAGAAACTCAGCGCGAGCATTTTGAGCGTCGGATGATGTTCGATGAACGAACTGATGCGATTCGCGAAGACCAGCATCACCACGACCGCCAACATCACGGCCGTGATCATGACAAACAGGTGATTCGCCATGCCGATGGCCGTGATGACCGAATCCAGCGAGAAGACAATGTCCATCACGGCGATCTCCGCAATGACTCGCCACAACGTCGGCACGGAACTCGCGGACGCACCGTGATCGCGGCCTTCCATCTTGGAATGGATTTCATGCACGCTTTTGCCGAGCAGGAACAGCCCTCCGATCAGCAAGATGATGTCACGGACGGAAACGCCATTGATCTCCGCAAACGGATGCGCGTCTTCCGGAAACAGGCTGCGAGGAATGCCCAGCGAGGTCCACTCCCACAGCGGCGTGGTCATGTTCTTCAACCAGTTGAGCGTCAACAGCAACAGGATTCGCGAGACCATCGCGATTCCCAACCCCAGTCGCCGAGCCAGCGGTTGCTGTTCGCGCGGCAACCGGTCGGTCAGGATCGCGATGAACACGATGTTGTCGATCCCTAAAACGATCTCCATCACCGTCAGAGTGACGAGCGCAACAAGCACTTCGACGAATTCCATGTCTCGACTTCCTGAGTCAGCGAACAACGGATCGCGCGGGTTGCAGAGGCCCACCCGAGGATCGTCCAGCTGTTTCGCCGCGGCCGCGAATCAGCCGATCTTCTTGACCGCGTCGCGAACCGCCTTGAGGCACAGTTCGATGTCGGCAATCGGATTCTTCTCGTTCTCTTCGTACTCCAGCGACAGCGAATACTTGTAGTCGAGCTTCTTGAGTGCCTTGAGGCAGTCGGCCAGTCGGAGATCGCCCTCGCCGAGGATCGTGAACTTCTTGCCGCCGCCGGGCAAATTCTTCACGTCCTTCAGGTGCACGCCGAAGACTCGCTTGCCGAGCTTCTCGATGACTTCGACCGGATCTTCGTCGCTGCGGAGGTAGTGGCCTGTGTCGACGCAGGCTCCGATTTTCGGATGTCGGTCTTTGACCCAGGTTTGCACGTCGCCGACTTTGTCGTAGCTGGCCTTCGGGCCGTGATTGTGAATCGCGATGGCGATGTCGTATTCGGCCACCAGTTTGTCGAGCAGATCAAATGTCGCCTTGTCCTTCTTGGGGTCCGCGCTGATCGACATGACGCCCATTGCCTTCGCGAAGTCGAATGCCTTGCGAGCGGCACCTTCGTTGTCGTTGAAGCCCTCGACGCCAAAGGCCAGCAGGGTCAGGCCGTTTTCCTTGAGCATCGCTTTCGCCGCCTCGACCTTGTCCGGAGCGGTGTCCATGGCAATGTGATTGCGGAAGGATTCCCAATACTTCAGTCCCAGTTTTTGCGAGTGCTGCATGGCGGTCTTCCCGTCGAAGCCTCGCAACGAGTAGCTCTGAATACACATCTTGAATCCGCCGTACGGGTCGGCATCAGCGGCGAAGCCGACGACCGGCGACAGGGCGGCGACACCCGCAGCGGCGGCCGTCCATTGCAGGAATTCACGTCGAGAACCAAGCGAACTGGCAGCAGAATCCATGATGAAAGCTCCTGAGTTTTGGGGTGAGGTCGATCAAGTGGGACGGAGGATATCAACTTGCAAGGCTTGAGAAAAACTGGCGACGAAGCGTGACTTCGATCCCAGGCAGAACGGACAGGCGAAACTCTACGGAGCGTGAATTCCTCGGAAAACCGTTGTCGCCGACAAAATCGGAGAGGACGGAGCGCAGCCGTTGCCGATGAATGCAGTGCTCTGTTGGAGACAGCGACTCGACCTGAATGAAGCAGATCGCACCTGCCTCAAGGTCACTCACACCATGTGAATTAGCCCGTCGGCCAACGAGTTCCCAGCCTCAAAGATGGGACATGCTTGGTTCTCGTCAGTAATTCAGACGGAGGTGCCTAAACAAACCGCGTGGGTCGAAACCACTCAAGGTACGTGCTTAAGTACGACCGGTTTCCGCCCGTTTCGCAAAGCGACTCCACCGTCGCAGTTCAGCACGAGAACCGGCACATTGGCCGCGGCTGTCGCAAGACTGACCGCGGTTTTTACATTTCGTAGCCGCGCTGCACCAGCACGCGGCTACGAATGCAATTACTTCCCACTCAGTCGCTTCTCAACCGCCTTGATCATGGCTCCGCAATCGCTGCGTGCGGCGGTGAAATCTTTCGCGGTGAGATTCGTCCCCTTGAGGTAATTCAGGATGATCGCCTCGGCCACGGCGACTTCCTGGCAGACGCCGCCAACTTCGGAGGCGATCTCGATCGGAATCGAGCAGACACCGTTGCGGTCCCCGTGCAGCAATGCGCCGGGATAAACCGTCATGCCACCGACAGAGACCGGCACATTCAGCGACAGCATGTGGCAATACCCGTGAGCACAGATCGTCCCGTTGGTGAAGGCCGGGAAGTTCAAGGCCTCGACTTGGTCGAGATCACGGCCGGTTCCCGACGTGATCAACCCGGCGGCTCCGAAGGCTTTGTACGTCGAGCACATCACCTCGCCGAACGTCGCCGAGGCGCACGGCACGTCGAGGTCTTGAAACACGACTACTGGAGGACCGGAGAAATCAGCGAATGCCTCAAGTTGCTGAGAGATTCCCGAATACGCATCACCACCACGCGGGGGAGCCATGCTGCGGAACGTCGTCGTGAGCGCGAAACCGACCATTGGCGGCAGCTTCGGATAGCAAGACACGATGCTGCCATTCATGTAGCCCAAATTGCGTGGGTAGCGATTCCACAGCTCAACGGCATTTGCGATCGTCGGGGTGTCGTACTTGGCCAATTCCTTCAGAACTTCCGCCGAAACGCCGGGATACTTCGACATGTGGTGCCTTTCGTGGTGATTTCGTGGGGCAGGATTTCAACCTGCCCGTGATCAGATCAAAAGATTGCGGAGAGCCGGGCAGGTTGGAAACCTGCTCCACGGCGGGCGACTATAGCCCAATCGTGTCCCGCCTTCAAAAGCGAAGCAGGCTCCGCCAGAATGCGGCGGTCACACGATCCAAAATGAGGTTTCGCATGTCCGCCCGCCGCACAGTTCGTTACTCAACGCTCTCCGAAGTCGTTGAAGATGCTCAACATTTAATGGCCAATCATCACACCGTTGGCAATTGGTCGTTTGGTCAGATTTGTCAGCACCTGGGAAGGGCCATGAATTGCTCGTTTGACGGATTTGGGTTTACGACTCCGTGGTACGCACGGTGGATCATCGCACCGATGGTCAAGAACTCGTTTCTCACGAAGCCGATGAAAGCCGGATTCAAGCTTCCCGAAACCGCCGTCAAGGTTCTTCCGGATGACTCAGTTTCTGCCGAGGAAGGCCTGCGAGTGCTCACGGCGGCCGTGCTGCGATTGTCTCAAGAGATTCCCACCGCGCCGCATCCGTTTTTCGGTCCGATGGCCAGCGAAGAAGTTCTCCAGTTGCATTTGCGGCACTGTGAATTGCACATGAGCTTCATCGTCGCTGGTGAAAACGGCCAATTACCAGCGTGAAAATTCGGTTCTCCCCATGAAACTCTTGGAATTGATCGCCGACTTCGAGGGCCTCGACGACGAGGAGAAACTCGAATTACTGGTCGAACTGTCCGACGACCTGCCGCCGCTGTCGAACGGACGCACCGGCTCGCAGGCCGAGAGTTGCCGAGTCCAAGAGTGCCAGACGCCGGTCTACCTCTGGGTGGACGTCGTGGCAGGGCGAGTGCGGCTGGAGGCGGACGTCCCCAAGAAATCACCGACTGTGCGGGGGCTGGTCACGCTGATGGTCCAGGGATTGGAGGACGCCTCGCCGGAGGAAGTGGCAGGTATCCCAGACGATGTGGTCGGCTATCTCGGTTTGCAAAAAGCCCTTGGAATGCAGCGGCAGCAAGGGTTTCGAGGCGTGATCGCTCGCATCAAACGGGAAGTCCGAAAGCTGGCGGACGCGGCAAACTAGTCTGGCAAAAGCGGTTGTACGCGGGATCTATTCAATTCTGGTTGGGATTCCGAGAACCGATCTTCTCAATCGGAAATCGGCCGATATTCTGTGCCTCTCGCGAGGGGCAGCTCCCGTGCGAGCCCCACCGACTGCTGCGACGGTCATGATTCTTGCCATCGTTGCCGGCTGCGAAATCCGCATCGGCCCTGTCTTCCGAAGAAACCAGAAACCTCCTGCAATCACGTTTTTTTGTTTGACCCGATTCCCTGGGCCGAGTCTGATAGTCCCGCCTTGTGGCCGGAAACGCTCCGCCCCGATCAACCCGCCTGATACGAATGGAGACCCGACGGATGCCCGCCGCGACCGCCGAAGTGATTGAACTCAAGGTTGTGAAACTCTTGCCCGGTGTTTTGCCGGCCTACACCTACATTCCCGGATCGTCCACTCCGCACCCGATCCGCCATCCGAGCGGACACAGTTACGGTCGCAAGAACCGTTCGGTGAAGCCGCTCTCGGCCGAGAACTGGCAGGAGAATCGCAGCTTCCTGCTGGCCGTCGATCTCTTCAATCATGGCTACTATTGGGAAGCTCACGAAGAGTGGGATCGCTTGCTGCGAGCGTCCGGCAATGAGTCGATCGTCGGCCGGTTCCTCAAGGGTCTCGTCAAGATGGCGGCCGCCGGCGTGAAGGTCCGCGAACACAGCATCCACGGCGTGCGCCGACATGCCGCCTCGGCCGGTGAAGTCTTCGCCGATGTCGCCGCCGAGACCGATGACGAACGCTTCTGCGGACTCGAACTGACACACTTACAATTCGCCGCCGACCGCGCCGCTCAACTCGCTTACAAGGAGCGCCACGCTGCCGGCAAAGCGGTGCGCGTCTTCCCGTTCTCGCTCGAACCGTTCCCGCTGCCATTCGCGTAGTTCGTCGATCGTCAGTTTCAAGAGCCGCACGCAGTTCGTGTGCGCCTCTTTTTATTTCAACGGCAGCAATTTGATGTTCTTGTACCAGCAGTCGCTGCCGTGGTCTTGCAGGCCAATGTGGCCATGACGTGGATGAGTCTTGTAGGCCACGTCGAACTTATGAGCCGAGCCATCCGAGCGTTTGTTCTTTTCGGGCCACTCGTCGAAGTTCATGCGTGAGACCTGTTCGCCGTTGACTTCGACGACCAGCAAGTTGCGATCGCTGGTAATGACGATGTGGTTCCACTCGCCGGCTGGTTTCATGTCATTCTTGGTCGGCTTGACGAGATCGTAGATCGCGCCAGTGTCGTGGAAGCCGGCCGTCTTTGTGTCGTCGATGGCAATCTCGATGCCGTTGAAACCGACGTCCTTCCCCGGCCGAGGCATCAGCGGAAACGTGCGCACGAAAATCCCGCTGTTGCACTTCGGGCTGATCTTGAAATCCAGCGACAGCTTGTAGTTTTCCCAAGCCTTCTCCGACGTCAGCATGTAGTCGCACGGATGCGGATTCAGGCTGCCGTCCTGGACGTGCTTGTCCGGCAGCGGCTTTTCCTTGGGAGACATCCAACCCTTCATCGTTTGACCGTCGAAGAGCAGCAGCCAGCCGTCTTTCTTTTCTTGGTCGGTCAGCGTGTTATCGGCGGCGAAAGCCCACGCAGATGCGAACATCAAAATGACAACAGCGAGTAGCGTTGAGCGTTTCATAGTGTCCAGCCTTTGCGGTAGTCGATGTGAATGAACTCATTGACGTTCGGAGCACCCTTAACCTTCATGTGCTCGTTGTCCCATTCGAGTCGCGTGCCGGGGGATCGCATCGCGAGAACGCCCAACAGCACCGTCTCGGTCATCGGACCGGAGTACTCGAAGTTATCGACCGGCGGCTTGCCACCCTTGCAGGCTTGATACCACTCCTCGTAGTGGCCGGGTGAGCGATCCATTGTCTTCGGCACGGCCTTGCCTTGTTCCTGCAACTCGGCCGGCAGAAGCTGAGGCATCCCACCGTGCGAGCCGTGATACATCTTCCCCTTGCTTCCGACGTAGAGGACTCCGTTGCCTGGCAGACGTTGGCCGCCGGACATCTCGGCCGGAGTCGGAGGCATCAGGCCGCCGTCGTACCAGGTCATCGTCACCGGAGGCAGTTTTTTGCCGGCATGTTCGCGTGCTGGGAACTGGTACGTCACGATTGCGGCGATCGGAAATGTCTCGAAGTTGAGTTTGTCCTTCGCGAGCAGCGTGCCGTCGTGAGTCGTTGTCGCTTCGACCGACGTCGGTGCTCCGAGATTCAATGCCCACACTGGATGGTCGATGATGTGGCAGCCCATGTCACCGAGCGCACCGGTGCCGAAGTCCCACCAGCCGCGCCAGGCGAACGGCGCGTAGGCTGAGTGATACGGCCGCTCCTTGACCGGCCCCAGCCACAGATCCCAATCGAGCGTGGCAGGGCAGGGGGGCGTGTCGGTTGGCCGGCCGATGCCTTGCTTCCAGAGTCGGCCCGCACGGTCGGACCAAACGTGAACCTCGCGGACATCGCCGATCACGCCGGCTCGAATCCACTCGTTTGTCAACCGCGAGCCTTCGCTGGCGTGACCTTGATTACCCATCGACGTCACGACCTTCGCCGCGCGAGCCGCTTTGGTCAGTTCGCGGCACTCGTGCAGCGTGTGAGTCAGCGGCTTCTGGACGTAGACGTGCTTGCCCGCTTTGATCGCGGCCATCGCAGCGACGGCGTGAATATGGTCGGGCGTCCCGACCGTGACCGCGTCGATGTTCTTCGCTTCCTTGTCGATCATCACGCGAAAATCTTTGTAGCGCGTCGCCTTCGGATGAGCATTGAACGTCCCGGCCGCGCGAGCGTCATCGACATCACACAATGCAACGAAATTCGCTCCGAGTTTCGAGATCGTTGCGATGTCGCCGCCCCCCATGCCTCCGCAACCGATGCCAGCGACGTTCAGTCGTTCGCTTGGTGGAGTCTGTCCCTGACCGCCCAGCACATGTCGCGGCACGATCGTGAAGCTGAACGCGGATGCGGCGCTAGTCGCCAGAAACGCCCGACGCGAAGTTATTGGTTTGGTCATGGCTGCTCCTGCATGGAAAGAGGGTTTTGCGGGATGAGGACTCAATCGTAGAGTCGGCAAGTTGCCGTGCGGTTCCACCACGCCGCTTCATCGAGCGTGGCCAGAGTTGCGATGTCGGTCGGTGACAACTGCGTGTCCGAGGCCATTCGTTCTCGCAATCGAGCTGGTCCAAACAAAATGTCGATCGGCATTTTGTTCTGCTCGTACTCGTACGGGACAGCCAAGCGAACTCGCGGGTGTGGAGTTTACGAATTACGACCAACAGAGCCAGCGTCGCGGTGACGGATTGCCCACTTCCCGGTTCGGTGATGTGCAGCGCGAGGCCGCCGCAACTTAGGCCGCGCCACTTGTCGAATGTCGGCGTGCCACCGACAACGCTCAGTTCGTCCACAACGCACGCAAACGCAGAAAAGCATTACTGGAATCGCTCGTCGCCATCCTCATCGCTTCACCTCCTCGGATCGCCGCTTGAGCCTTGCCAAATTCACTTGGCCGCTGGCGGAGTCGACACCGTCAACCACAAGTCCGAGACCGACGTGCTGAACGCAGTCAAAGTCGCTGAGGCTGTCTTCTCGATCAGTGGTTCACCTTTGACTTGACCTCGAATGCGGATCGGTCCGGAAAAGGTGACTCCCGCTTCAGCCTTCAACATGAGCTTCACCGACTTGGCGGAGTCGCCGCTCTTGGCCGACACGATTGGTTCGCAAGTGACCTTGTCCGGCAAATCGGATACGACCATTTCGATATCCTGAGCGAAGCCTCGCAAGCGATCGACCGTCACCGGAATTTCAAGCGGCTTGTCGGGAGCCAGTGCGAAGGAGTCCGCGGCGACTTTCAACTCGAAGTCAGGCTGCGAGGGGAGGACGGTCAGCCGGTAAAAAAATCTCGGTCCACCCAATCCAAACCGATCGGTGATCGCAACGCGGTACTCTCCCTCGGCTGGAGCCGTGAAGTTGGCGTCGGGATCGAAGTCACCCTTCGAGCCGTCATCAACTTCTTGCAACTGCGAACCGTCCGCTTTCAAAATCCGCAGCAGCGGATCGAGTGGCGAACCGGCCGAGCGAGCATCCGTCCGAATCACAATCGCCTGCTTCGCCGCCAACTTCACGCGAAAGAAATCAACCTCGTCCGGCTTGTCAATCACACCGGTCATCGACGACGGCACCGCGATCTCTTGCGGCTCCGGAGTCCGCTCAGTCAATTCGACGACCGACGGATGCGGCTCGACCGGCAGCGTCAACGTATTGCCCAACAGCGTGTGTCGCACAATGTACGAGCCTTTTGACGCATCGGCCGGAACCTCCGCCAACTCCGGCGGCAGATTCCAGCCATGCAATCGCAACCGTGGTGGAGGCGTCTCGCCGCCGTCTGGTTTTGAACTCGGAGGCGAGACGCCTTCACCACGTCCGACCGACATTGGCTTCGTGTGGTCCACGAACGCCCCGGTCGTCAGCGTCAGCCGATAGATGTAGTTCGCGCCGCCGGCAAACGCGATGCTTGAATTCGCTGTCTCCGGAAACGCGAACACTCGCACGCCGTATTCACCGTCCGCCGGAGCCGTGAAAACAATTTGCGGATCGAGGCTATGATCGTCGTCGTTGTGTTCCAACACGAACCCGCGCGGGCCGAGCACTTGCAGGACGCCATCCATCGGAGAACCGAGCGTCCCTTTCGCCATCAGTGACGCAACCAACGTCTGTCCCGCTTTCAACGAGACGGCGAACGTGTCCACGTCGCCTCCCTTGTCCAACACGCCGTTGACGACGACCTGACTCGATTCGATTTTTTGAGCTTCCTTCGCCGAGTTGTTCGGTTCCTTCTCCGCGACTTCCGCGAGTGTGCCGATCACAAACGATCGCAGCGGCGAAGCGCCTTCGGCATTGAAAACTCGAATCCAGCACAATCCAGGAGCGGCATTCTCGGCGGTCGTCACCTTGAACTTGTTGCCGGTCTCGGCGAATTCAATTTTCAAGCCCTCACGACTGAGCCATGTCTGCGGCTTCTCGCCCAGCGAACCCTGCGCGGTGACTTCAACAGACTGCCCAATTTGGCAACCAGCCGGAAACAACGCGGTGACGTTTGGCGGCGCGGCAACCAATGTCGCCGCCAGCATGAGCAGCGCTGACGTCACGACATCAACTCCGGGATCGGAGTCGGGTTGCTGACTAAGTGGGTCGGTCGGCCTTGTGCGGTGTACAGCATCTTGTCTGGGTTGATGCCGAGCTTCGTGTAAATCGTCGAGACGTAATTCTCTGGCGAACAAACTCGTTCAACGGCCGAGTAACCGTGCTTGTCGGTCGCGCCGACGACGACACCACCGGGCGTGCCACCGCCGGCCATCAGCACGGACATCGCGCTCGACCAGTGATCGCGGCCCGCCTTGCTCTGGCCGGACAACGTCGAGAGCTTCGGTGTGCGGCCGAACTCGCCGAGTGCTGTGACGATTGTCGTGTCCAATAACCCGCGCTCGCTGAGGTCTTCGATCAGCGTAGCGACCGAGTTATCCCATCCGGGCAACCGCTTCGAGCAGGCACTGAAGAGGTCCGCGTGATGATCCCAACCACCGTCGTTCACGGTGACGAACGGCACTCCCGCCTCGATCAATCGCCGAGCCAACAGCAGTCGCTGGCCGAAGGAATTCCGGCCGTAGCGATCGCGTACCTGTTCCGGTTCCTTGTGAATGTCAAACGCGGCTTGAGCCAGCGGCGATGTCACCAAGTCAAATCCTTGTTTGTAGTAGTCATCGAGCGCCAGCGCCGGATCGCCCGCCGCCTTCTCGTTCAAACGCGGCAGCGTATCGACCAACTTTCGCAGATCGCCGCGCCGATGAAATTTGTCATCCGTCAGTCCCTTCGGCAGCGCGACATCGCGAACTCGGAAGCCGGCTCCGTTCGGGTCATCACCGACGACAAACGGAGCGTGCTTGGCTCCGAGAAAATTCGGACCACCGGAGCGGGTCATCGACGGAATCGAAAAGTACGCGGGCAGTCCATTCGGCTTGCCCAGTTCGTGCGAGACGACCGCACCCATGCTCGGATGAAAACTGACGAACGCGCCGCAACCGACCGGGATGCGAGTCGGTGCTCCGGTCATCATGTAGTGGTTGCCGGCCCCGTGATTGTTTTGATCGTGCCGGATCGAGCGAATCATCGTGTACTTGTCGAGGATGCTCGCCAGCCGGGGCATGTGCTCCGAGAAATGGACACCGGGCAGTTTCGTTGCGATCGCCTCGAACTCGCCACGAATCTCTGCGGGAGCGGCCGGCTTCGGATCGAAGGTCTCGAAGTGCGTCGGCCCACCATCCATCCAAATCAGGATGCAGCCTTTGGCCTTCGGCGCATCGTCCGCTGCACTCGCTCGCGCGGCCAAGGCGGAAACGAATCCGCTCCCTAGCCAGCCACCGAGGCCGAGCTTCAAGCAATCACGTCGCGCGAACCCTTCGCAGTTCAATCGGCGAGCCATCGAATGTTCCTTTTCGGCGGGACAAAGTCAGGGCAGGGCGAGCAGAATAACCGAGAAATCGGCGACACAACAGGCAAACTTGATGGTTTTCGCGTGGCACACGCGGCTCGTGTGCGACTCATTCCGTCAGGCGGCAGGAATAAACGTCAAACCCACCATCGCGATTCGAGACGAATCCAATTCGCCCATCAGGAGTCCAAGCCGGGAAGTTGTCGATGCCCTCATTGCGAGTGACGTTCCTCGCCGGCCCATCGAGCGGCTGCACATAGATTTCCAAATTGCCGTCGCGGTTCGATGTGAATGCGACGTGCCGACCATCGGGTGACCAGGCGGGATAATCATCCAGCCCTTTGCTCTGAGTCAGCCGACGCAGATTCGAGCCATCGGGATTGATGAGCGCGATCTCCAAATCGCCCCAGCGATTCGTCGTGAAGGCAATCGTTTTGCCGTCCGGCGACCAACTCGGATGTGCGTCAATCGCGGTGTCGGTCGTCAGCCGCTGCCACTCTCCGCCAATTACGTCGGCAACGTACAACTCTTGGTTGCCATGCCGAGTCGATGTGAACGCGAACCGCTTTCCATCCGGCGACCAACACGGTGACTCTTCGTGCGAGAGCGCTCCCTGAGTCGTTGCCAGCGGCATCAGCTTTCGATCCGCGAGCGTCAGCCGATGGATTTCGATATCTCCTTGCCCCGGCGACGTCTTGTCGAAGGACAGTAGCAAGCTCATGCCGTCGGGTGAAAAGACCGCGTCGAATTCCGCCGAGGTGTGTGACGTCAGCCGCTCTTCCGCACCGGACTTCAAGTCGCGCAGGAACAGAAAAATCGTTGCCCCCTGATGCCTCGCAAACACAACCTGCTTTCCGTCCGGTGACCAACACGGCCGCTGTTTGAGATGCCCGTCGGTCGTCAGCCTAACCAAATCCGGCTCCGCCGCGACCGACGCCACGACCAGCAACACTCGAAGCATCACCGAATTCATAATCCCTCACGTCCAGCCGACAGCCGTGAGCCGACAGCCGTAATACCGGTTTTGAAGTTTTGGAAGGTGTTCGTCAAAAACAGGATCACGGCTGGCGGCCGAACAATCTCAAGTCAACTCTTCGATCAGATTTCCTTGAGGCAGCAATCCGTTTGTCGTCAGCGTCGTCGTGTCGATGCCCATCTGGCCGAGCACCGTCGCAAACAAATCCGCCGCCGTGACCGGCCGAGCCGCCGGATATTCGCCGAGTCGATCACTGGCTCCGATGATTTGACCGGCACGCAATCCGCCGCCGGCGACGACGCCGGAGTAGCAATGCTCCCAGTGATCGCGGCCGGCACGGTTGTTGATTTTTGGAGTGCGGCCGAATTCTCCCACAACGACGACAGCGGTCTCGGCCAGCAAGCCGCGTTCGTCGAGATCATCGAGCAGCGCGGACAATGCTTGGTCGAGCATCCAAGCGTGCCGGTCTTGATACTGCTGAAAGTGTCGATCGTGCATGTCCCAGCCGCCGTCGCCGAGATCCTCGACTGGCTCGACGTGCGAGCTCCAATTGACCTGCACGAACCGAGCACCCGCCTCGACCAGCCTCCGCGCCAACAAACAGCACTGACCGAATCGAAATCGTCCGAACCGTCGCCGGGCGGGTTCGGGTTCGCGGTCCAAATCAAAGACCTCGCGCGAACCAGACTTCGTCAGCAACGAAATTGCTTGCTGATAAAACGCATCGAGCCGCCTCATTTCCGCAGACCGTTCGACTCGCTGAGCGAGTTGGTCAAACTCCGCCAGCAACCGGTCGCGTGAGTCGATGCCGCTGGCGGTCAAGCCGTCCAATAATTTCAAATGCGGAATCTCGATGCCGCGTTCCGGGTGAAAGTCCAATCGAAACGGGTCGTGCATCGGACCCAGTGCCGCACCGCCTTCGCCGGTGATCGGTCGCTTGCCCTGATGCAGATGTCCGCCGACGGCCAAGAACCGTGGCATCCCCGGCGAGAACCCCAACACCTTGGAAACGATTGACCCGTGCGTTGGCTTCACGACACCCGACAGCACTTGTCCGCTGAGACTCGCCGCGCCGGTGCTGCTACCCGTCAGTCCAATCGTCCCCGCGATGCCGTGATCATTCGATGTCCCGCGCAGTGATCGAATGACCGAATACTTTTTTGCTCGCCGAGCAAGCTGCGGCAACAGTTCGCAAACATCGAACCCCGGCACGCTGCTGGCGATTGGCGAATACGGCCCGCGATACTCGACCGGAGCCTTCGGCTTCATATCGAACGAATCGAGGTGACTCGGCCCACCCCACAGCCAGAGCAGAATCACAGACTTTGCGGGTGTCTTCCGCTCGACCTCCGCTGACTCAATCCGCAAGACGTCCGCCAGATTGACCCCGACTGCCGACAACATCCCGGCGCAAAGCAACTCCCGCCGAGTCCATCCCCGGCATTCGAGAGTTTGCATTCGGCCGATGCTGAACATGGGGCGTCCTCGTTTCGTCGCCCGGCGCCTACGTCCGGGCGGATGTTCGGACGTAGGCGTCCGAATTACTTCAATCCTTGAACACGAACTCCGCAGTGTTGAGCAACGCCCACATCAGATCTTCGATGACTTGTCGACGGACGGCTCCTTCTGCCTCGAAGAGCGCGACGGCGATTTTGGATTCCGCCTCGGTCGGGCGGCGCGAGTAGATCGACAGGTAGACGCTGTCGACGACCGCCGTCGGTACGAGGTCCGTCTTCGCCAGTTGAGCGGCAACGCTGGTGTCGGACGTGACCTTCGAGAACAAGTTCTCTGAGTTCATCAGGTGCAAGACTTGCACGACGGTCGGTTCGGCCGAGCGTTCGCAAGGTGGGTCTTGGTTTTCATCCGGACGGCCGAAGGCATCGAGGAACAGCGATTCGATGCGCACAGTCCAGAGTTCTTTGGCTCGCGTGCCGGGGGCTGCGGCCGCGAACGAGTCGGTTGTGCCAGTGATCTGGCTGATCGAATCGAGCAGCACTTCACCGCGCAGTCGCTGACGGTAGTGCCGCGAGTAATTCCGTGTGTCTGACGAATTGCGATCGTTCGGCAAACTGCTGAGACCGTAAACGTGCGATGTCGTGATGCGGCGGATCAGCTTCTTGATGTCGTAGCCGTTGTCACGGAAGTCAGCGGCCAGAGCCTCCAGCAGCGGGCCATTGCTCGGCGGGTTGGAGGCTCGCAGGTCGTCCACCGGCTCGACGAGTCCCCGTTCCATCAGATCGGTCCAGACTCGGTTGACCATGACCTGCGCGAAGAACGGGTTGTCTCGCGACGTGATCCATGCAGCCAGAACGTCGCGCGGATCGGTCTCCGGCGTCTGGGCAGGGGAGTTGCCGAACAACGGACGTGGCTCCATGACCTTTTGGGTTCCAGGGTGCAGCACTTGCCCAGACTTGCCCGTGAAGATGAACTCCTCCGAGCCGCTGATCGGGGCCGAGATGCCGGTCCCCTTGCGACCGATGCGGCTGAAGTACGCGGCGAAGGAGTAGAAATCGTCCTGCGCCCATTTCTCGAACGGGTGATGATGACACTTCGCGCATTCCAGACGAATGCCGAGAAACAACTGGCTGACGATCGTGGTCAACTCTTCCGGTTGCCGCTTGTCCCGAAACATGTTTGTGCTGCCGTTTCGCCAAGTGCCCCCCTTCGCCGAGATCAGCTCGCGGACGAATTGGTCATACGGCTTGTTCTTGCGAAACGCGTCACGAATCCAGGCGTCGTAGTTCAACACCGATTTGATGCCGACGTGATACGGATTCGGCCGCAGCAAATCGGCCCACTTGTTCGCCCAGTGCTCGGCGTAGTCCGGCTGAGCCAGCAGGTGATCGACCAGCGCCTCACGCTTGTTCGGCGACAGATCGTCGAGGAACTGCTTGGCCTCGTCAGCCGTTGGTGCTCGGCCGATGATGTCGATGAAGACTCGACGCAGGAACGTGTGGTCCGGCGCGGGCTCGGACGGCGTGAGTCGCAGCCGCACGAGCTTCTGCCAGACCTGCTCGTCGATCAGATTCTTGCGAGGCAGCTTGTCGTAGACCTCCTTCGGCACCTCGTTCGCCAGCGGCACCGACACCGTGCAGACCGCGATGAAGTTCATGTATCGAGCCATCACCGCCGACTCACCAGTGATCGTGTTCGTTGAGATCACGCCGCTGTCGTTGACTGCCGCGATCGCCGATTCGTTCGACTGAAACTGCGACAGCCGAGTCACCTCTCGCGTCGTCCCGTTGGAATAGTGAGCCACCACTTTCAACGGCTTCTGGCTGTTCGCGCCGAGCACCGCGTCGCTCGGTTCGACACTGATTCGCTCCAACTTCGGAGCGTTCGCAACCGCTCGCGGAGTTCCCAACAGAACCCAGTTCCGCAGCATCGCAAAGTCCGCTCCGGTCGGATCCAACCGCTTGCCTCCGCCATGCGGGACGGCCCCGATCGGCTTGAGCAACAACAAACTTTGTTCCGGCTGAGACTGTGACAACCGTCGACCACGCGACTCTTTCGCCAGCGCGTCGAAATCGAAATCCGGATCGAACGCCAACAGCGACAATTGAAATCCGTTTTGACCGCGTTGCTTGCCATGACACGCTCCCGCGTTGCACCCGAACTTCGTGAAGATCGGCTGGACATCGAGTTCAAAGTCAACCGCCGGTGACTCCGCAACCACCAAACTGAACGGCGACAGAAGAAGGCCGACAAGAAGCAACAATTGTGACGGACGGAACATGAGTGACACCTCAAGCCAATCAACAGACCTCAACCGAGACGGGCCCAAGATATCACCCAACAACACCCAATGCGAAGCCCGTTGTACCAGCACGACGCGCAAGCGAGTGGTTACTTCGAGAAGTCCACTCGCTTGCGCGTCGTGCTTGCGACACCAACGAGACTTGCGAATCGCTCGCAGTTTGAGGAACTTGGAACACCCACAGTCACCTTCCGAGGAGCCGTTGATGAAGATCACCGAGATTGTCTGCCAGGTTTTGCGTTGTGAGTCGGTCGTCGCGAAGACCGCCAGTTGTCAGGATGTCGTGCTGGTGCGGGTTCGCACCGACGAGGGACTCGAAGGGATCGGCGAAGCGGATTCGTCGCCAGAGGTCGTGAAGGCGATCATCGACGCACCGTTCAGCCACAACATCGCCTGCGGACTGCGACAGATTCTGATCGGCGAGAATCCGCTCGAAACCGAACGGCTGTGGCAGAAGATGAATCGCAAGACGATGTACTTCGGCCGCACAAGCGTCACGGTCTCAGCAATGGCCGCCGTGGATATGGCGCTGTGGGACTTGAAGGGCAAAGCCTTCGGCCAGCCGATTCATCGGTTGCTCGGCGGTGCGTTTCACAAAGAGATTCCGGCGTATGCCTCGATCCTGTTCGGCCGCGATGGCGAAGCGACTGCCGACATCGGCCGCCGCTGGATCGAGGCGGGCTATCGCGCCGTCAAGTTCGGCTGGGAGCCGATGGGGACTTCCGAAGCGGTCGACATCGACCTTGTGCGCGGCGCTCGCCAAGGACTCGGCGACAGCGCGACGCTGCTGATCGACGCGGGCTGCGTCTGGGATGCTCGCACCGCGCTGCGACGCGCTCACAAGTTCGCCGACTACAACATCGAGTGGCTCGAAGAGCCGCTGCGTCAGGCGGACGTCGAAGGCTATCGCTGGCTCCGCGACCGCTCGCCGGTGCCGATCGCCGCCGGGGAAGGGGAGTGCGGCCGCGAATCGTTCCGCCCGCTCATCGACCAGCACGCGCTCGACGTGTATCAGGTCGATCTCTCACGCAACGGCTTCACCGACGCCAGCTACATCCGCCAGCGCGTCGAAGAAATCGGAGCACGCCTCTGCAACCACTGCTACACCAGTCCGATCACGGTCGCCGCCAGCCTGCACTGGCTGAGCACCTGCCGCGACGCCTTCATCTTCGAGGACTGCGTTGAAGACGTCCCGATGCGCAACGACCTGACGCTCGAACGTGTTCAAGCCGACCGCGACGGCCTCATCCGAGTTTCCGACCGCCCCGGCCTGGGCGTCACTCTGAACGAGGAGTTTGTGAAGCGATATCTCATCGCCGAGTCGCGGTGAGTGGATTCGTTCTGAAGTTGAAAGGGTCCGACATGGCCAAGAAGAAAGCGTCCGCCAAGAAAATCAAGCCGGCGGTGGCCTCGAAGTCCGGCAAGAACAAGAAGACAAGCAAGACGAAAGTCGTTCCCAAGAAATCGCCCGCGACCAAGAAGCCAGCCTCACGCAAGGCAGTGAAGGAACCGGAGGTGTCGCTGGGCCGGCCACTCGTGACGCAGGAAGAGAAACTCTACATGCTCTTCAAGGACGACTATCACGCTCGGCAGATCTTCGAATTCCTGCGAGTCAACACGCTCAGGGAATTGGAAGAACTCAGCCCGCAGCAGATCGTCCGCCGAGTCTCGAAGCCGGTCTTCGATACTGTCGATCGGATTCGCGCGAAGTTGGCTGAGATGAAGCGGTCGCTTCGGGACGACGAGTCCTTCGCGGCGGAATATCGCGAAGAATTGAAAACAAGATGATCCCGCTCAGTCACGCCGCGGGAGTGAGTCTGTGCGTCTGACGGCAATCTGTCAGTTTGGACTTTCCCACGTTTTTTGTGCGCGCAACGCGGCGCGCATTGTGACGCGTGAGGAGCGAAGTTTCTGTTGAAGTGTCGAGTGTTGACGAAGGAGTTCAAGGTCGAGGCGGTGTCGTCGTTGACTCGGTAAGGGCTGAGTGTCGCCGAGGCGGCTCGGCGGTTGGAGATTGGCCAGAATTTTCTGCGGAAGTGGCGGGATCAATTGGCCGAAGGTGGCTCGCAAGCGTTTGCGGGGAGGCTCAGCCGACGGCGTTGGAGAAGGAGAACCGTCGTCTGCGGTCCGAGAACGACCGGCTGCGGATGGAGCGTGAGATCTAAAAAAAGCGACGGCCTTCTTCGCGAAGGAGTCGCGATGAGAGACGCCTTCATCGAGCGGCATCGCCGCAAGTGGCCGATTGCGATTGCGATTCCGTGCGACGTGCTGCGGGTGTCTCGCAGCGGGTTTGATTCGTGGCGGAAACGTCCGCCGAGCGTGACGGCCACGTGACGAGTCGCGTTGCCCCAGGAAGTTCGCGAAGTTCATCGGCTCAGCCGTGAGACGTACGGTTCGGTGCGTGTGTATCGCGCGTTGGCTCAGCGAGGTACGCCGTGCGATCGCAAGACGGTGGTGAAAGTGATGCGTGCGGCGGGGATTCGGTCGAAGACGTCGCGGAAGTTCCGGGGGACGACGCCCGATTCGAATCACTCGCATCCCGTGGCGAAGAACGTTTTGGCTCGGGATTTCATGACGGAGAAGGCCCATCATCCGGATCACAGAAAAAATCCTCGCTTTGTGAAGCGTTCGGCTCAACACGCAGGAGCGTGATGGCTACGTAGCCGTCACCGCTCGCGTGACAAGCCGAGCGGGACGACACGCAGTTATTTTTTGCGATCCGTATCAGAAATGGGTGGCGGACATCACGTACGCGAAGCCAGAGCGTCTGTTTCCAGGGACGTGGTTCAAGAAGGCCGCGAAGATGCTCCGTGCCGACTTGGACGCGGCCGAGATTGCCTACGTCACCGACGAAGGCTTCGCCGACTTCCACAGTCTGCGGCACACGTTCGTCAGCAATCTCGCCGCTGGTGGTGTTCACCCAAAGCTCGCCCAGCAACTTGCCCGGCATTCGACGATCGCGTTGACGTTGGACCGCTACACACACGTCGGGTTGCTCGACATGAACTCGGCGTTGGAGTCGCTCCCGAACATCACCGCCCCCGAATCTCAGACGATGCGAGCCACTGGCACCACGGATCAAGCCGCCTCAGATTTCAGTTGCACCAAAAGTTGTACTCACCCTGCCGAAAACAACCGTTCTCAACCCTTCCCAACGGTTGCGGACGTGGACGACGCTCGCACGACCCGGTCAACGAACAAGCCTCGTTTTCCTGGGGAAAACGAGGCTTTATGCGAGGATTCGGACCCATCCGAATCAGTGAAGGTGGTGGGACTCGAACCCACGACCTACGGATTAAAAGTCCGTGGGAAAGCCCGCAAAAACGCGGATATTTCGAGCGTGGTTGCACAAATGGTTGCAACCGATACGCCGGAAAACGGCTGCGAACGGTTGATGTCGCTGGCCGAAACGGACCCCGAATTGGCTCGGCTGGTGAGCGCGTGGCCGAAGCTGTCGGCGGTCGTCAAGCGGATGATTCTCGCGGCGTTGGAAGCGGACCAAGGGTAAGGGGGAGTCATGCCGTTTGCTGATCCTGAGAAACGCCGACAGTACGACGCCGAGCACAAGCGAAAGGCGCGGGTTGCCGAGCCGTGTCCGACCCGTCTCACCCTGCCGGTCGAGTTTCGAGCGAAGACGGCGGCGGACGTGTTGGGGTTGCTCAACGAGCAACTCGACACGGTGCGGCAAGACACTTCGCTTGGCTCGGTCGAGCGGGCGAAGGCGATTGGCTATCTGGCCGGCATCGCCTTGCGAGCCATCGACGCGGGGGACGTGGCGGCGCGGGTGGAAGCGTTGGAGTCGATTCTCAAAACACGACCGAAGGGGAAGGCGGCATGATGAACGGAGTCGCGAAGTTGTACGACCGATTGGACGAGACGGAACGCACGTCGGCACTGTTGGCGGCGTTCGTGCGCGGTGATGACCGGGAACAAGATCGGCTCAACGCGACCGCACCACAACGAATCGAACGGCGATGGCATCATCTCGGCCGAGTGCAAGCGGTTTGGAATGTCGCGGCGACTGCTCGAATCGAGCAATTCACGACGCTGGCGAACTTGTGGCACGCTCAAGCGCGGTTGGCGTGGGCCACGGGCAAGGCCGAAGCGGACGGAGCGGCTGACGATTCCGTCCCCGCTGCCGCCCGTGAGGTTCGCTTGTGGCGAGCCTTCGTCGATGTCTGCTGTTGGAAGCTGTCGCAGCATCAAGCGGCGTGGAGCATCGTTTGCGAGCGGCTCGGCATCGCGCCGGAGTTTCTCAACGAGTTCGGCGATTGCATCGCGCTCAAGCTCACCGAAGCTCGGCTTGCCGACAACCTGCCGACGGCGGAGACGGTGCGGCAAGAGTTGGCGGAGTTCGGTGAATTGGCGGGCGAACTGGCAACCGCCGAAAGCATCGCGACCGGGTGGCTCGACCTGTTCGCGAAGTTGGAAGGCTGAAAAAAACCGTAGGTACTACCTGGAAGCAAGAGTGCGCAGGGCCGTAGGCATCGCGGGGAAATCCGTATTTTGGGGCGTGAAAACGCGCACCTACTTACCTGCCCGCAATGCGGCGCGGCGTTGTCCAACCCGATGGGTTTGAACTCGCGCCGAACTCGCCTTGAACGTCATGGCGGGATGATGACAATTCGCAAACGGGTTGCTTGGTGGCGGTAGCTCCGCCACGAGGCCGAAGCGACGCCGGCTTGAGTTCGTGGACCTACCGCCACGGACTCGCCGGCTCGGCCCGCTTCAACGGTAGGGGCTGACGATGACTGCGAAAGAGGAATTGGTTTTCATCGCGCAACGAATACGCGGGTTGTGCGAATCGTGCCCGAACACAAGCAACCTACTCTTTCGGAGTCGCGACTACATCCGCGAAGCAATCAAATCGGGAGCGTTCGGCGGAGCGAGGTTTGTTGAGTTTCGCAACAAATTTGACCAAGCAAGGCGATTCATTGTGGGCGGTATTCGAGTCACTGGAATGGCTCGGTCGCAACGCGGATGCCATCGGGATTTGTTATCCGGCAACGCTGCCGAGTCTTGAGATTCAACATCGGACTTCGTTTCCAAATCGCGAACGTGTGCGACCGCACGTTGAGTTTCTGGCATCGCTGATTCAAGCGGTGGGACAAGGCGATGCGAAAGCCAAGCCGCCTCTTGAACAACGCGAGAAGCGGATGACGATTGACCAAAGAATGAAGCTCATGTTGTTTGATAAACCCGAATCATCAGGTTGGAGCATCACTGAGTTTGAAACAGAACTGAAATGTTCGCGCGCCGGGATTCACAAGACGGCGAGTTGGAAGGCTCTTGATGCGGCGCGAAAGTTGGGGAAGGCAGAGCGGCGGAACGATCGACGGGCGAAGACTCGCTAGCCGCAAGGTGAACGATTCGCGTGGCGAGTGAACGCACGCCAGAAAACTGAAAAGATTGTGAAGCCGAGTTTTCTTCGGGGAACTCGGCTCTTTTCATTGGTCTGCATCGGCGCGACGTGGCCGCGTTCACTCCGAAAGGTGAACGAACGCGGGTGTTTGAAAGGGGCAAGATTGCCCGCCTCAAAACACTCGCGGAGTTTTCCACGATGCGCGAAACAGAAGACTCGGCCGGTCGCATGACAGCATTGGTGTCGATCATCCGTGCGGCCCGACTGTCACACGACCGCGAATTGGAGTTGTCCGCGAAACGCGAACTCTCAGAGCGGTTCGGCGTGAAACTCACGTTCGCGAATGATCCACGACTCACGAAGCGGGAGGAATCCCGCGATGCGTAATGTCAGCCTCACACAGTCTGCGTTAATCGACGCTGCCGAACTCGCGCGGATGCTCGCCGTGAGCAAGCCGACTATTTGGCGCATGAAAGAGGCGGGCAAGCTGCCGCCGGCAATCGCGTTGACGAGTCAGTGCATTCGCTGGCGACGTTCGGACGTGGAAGCCTGGCTCGCCGGATTTCCGGTTGGCGGCTCGGCCAATGCGACGCGGGAGGGCCAGCCGTGAATCGTCCTGATTCTCGTGAGTGGCTCGCGGCGAAGTCGCGCGGTGATGCTGCCGAGATGGCGGTCGCGGAGTGGTTCACCGCTCGCGGCTATCTCGTGGCGAAGACGATCGGCGCGGCGTCGTTCGACTTACTGCTACAGGCTCACGTTGAAGTGAAACATGATCTGCTCGCGGAGAAGACCGGCCGCGTGGCGGTCGAGATTCGGCATCGTGGTCAGCCGAGCGGGTTGATGACAACTGGCGCGAGCTGGTTCGCCATCGTCATCGGTCGCGAGGCCATGCTGTTGAAAACGGACGTGCTCCGCCGCTGTGTCTTGTCTGGTCGGTATGAGACTCGCTTCGGTGGCGACGGCAAAGCGGACGAACTGGTGCTCGTCCCCATCGCGGAGATTCGTGGTCTTGAGGGAGTCATCATCATCCCGCTCGGCGAGGTGTCCCGATGACGACACTCGCGACGCGAAAAAAACGAACACGAACGAAAGTCGGACATGACCGACTTTCCGAAATGCAACTCTGCGACATCCGACCGGCGCCGGAAAATGACAGGCTCTATGAGCCGGTCGATCCGCGTCACTTGTCGATCGTCGAGTTGGCAAATTCGATCCGCGAGTTCGGTCTGCGTGAACCCATCGTCATCACCGAGGACGGCTACATTCTGAGCGGGCATCGCCGATACGCCGCGTGTCGGTTGGCTGGTCTAACAGTCGTTCCCGTGCGGATCGAACAGATTCGGCGGAGTGCCGACATCGACGCCTTTGTCGTATTGCTTCGCGAATTCAACCGGCAAAGGGTGAAGTCGATCGACATGCAGTTGCGTGAAGCCATCATCGACACGAACCCGTTGGAAGCGCGGGCGGAATTGATCCAGTACCGACGCGAAAAAGCGAAAGTCGGACAAGACCCACTCTTGATGGGCGAGTGCAAAAATCGCCGCGCCATCTCCGCCGCGAAGATCCCATTGTTGAACGCAATCATCGACGTTGTGAATGACCGCCGCGAATACTGGCCGCTGTCCGACCGGACGCTTCACTACGCGCTGCTGAATAATCCGCAGCTCAAACACGCTGCGAAACCTGATTCGATCTATCGCAACGATCTGCCATCGTACAAGTCGCTGGTCGAACTGGTGACGCGAGCCAGAATCAAAGGACACATTCCACACGAGGCCATCGGCGATGAGACGCGGCCGTTCGTCTCGTGGAATGTCCACCGCGAGGCCGGCGCATTCATCAGACAGGAACTCGACAACCTCTTCAAAGGTTTCTATCGCGACCTGACACAATCTCAGCCGAATCATTTGGAAGTGGTGGTTGAAAAGAACACGGTCGCCGGCATCGTCAAAACCGTTTGTTCCGAATTCACCGTCCCGATGACGAGCGGTCGCGGGTATTGCTCACTCCCCCCACGCTATGAAATGGCCAAGCGGTTTCGCGCGACGGGCAAAGAAAAGCTCGTGGTGTTGCTGGTCACAGACTTCGATCCTGACGGCGAGGAAATCGCCAAATCGTTCGCGCGTTCCATGCGTGATGATTTTGGCATCGCCGCAATTCATCCGATCAAGGTGGCACTGACTTCTGACCAAATCCGAAAACACAAACTGCCGCCGAGCATGGAAGCCAAGGTGTCAAGCAGTCGCACCAAGGGGTTCGTCGCCAAACACGGAACCAATGTTTGGGAACTGGAAGCCCTGCCGCCTGCGACCCTGCAAGTCATCGTGCGCGATGCCATCGTGAACGTGCTCGACATGGACCTATTCGAGCAAGAGCAGCAAGCCGAAGCAGATGACGCGGCCAAGCTGGAAGCGCGTCGCAAGATCGTCTGTGACCTCTTGAACGGGGTGGCATGATGGTGACGCTCGTGGACGCGCTCAGTTACTCGGCATTGGGCTGGTCAATGCTCCCGATGGGGATGGCCACGAAGCGGCCAGTCGTTCGGTGGAAGCGATTTCAGACACTCCGGCCGGATGACAAGCAACTCTGCAAGTGGTTCGGCCACGGGCACGACTACGGCTTGGCGGTCATCTTCGGCGAAGTATCGGGCGGATTGGCAAGTCGTGATTTCGATGACCTCGAAACGTATCAACGCTGGTCCGTCGAACATCCCAACTTGGCCAAGGCGTTGCCGACAGCCGAGACGCGCCGTGGGCGTCACGTCTATTGCCGTTTCGCTGTTGACGACGTGGCCGCGTTCCGCCGGCTGATCGGCAAGCCGGATGGCATCGGGGCGATTCACTGCGATGGCGGGGAACTGCGGATCGGCGTGGGCTGTTACTCGGTCATCCCGAACAGCCAGCATCCGAGCGGATTCGTCTATCGCTGGCTCGTGTCGCCGTTCGATCGGCCGATTCCGTTGTTGACCGTTTCCGAGTCTGGATTCTTCAGTCATGCAACAGAGAAGACAGAGAAGACAGAGAAGACAGAGAAGACAGAGAGCACAGAGAAGACAGAAGCCATAAGGGGGAAAGTTGGCGGAGTTCCTGTCCCAAAAATACAAACCCCGGAATCAGAACTGGAATTGAGACCGGAACTCCGTCATGCCGCGGTCACGAGTTTGTCACGCGGAATGGCGACAGACATCGAACCGGCGGAAGTCACGAACGCGATTGGCCTGGCGATACGCTCGACATTGCCAACCTGTCCGGGCGAGCGAAATAAGCTCGTGTTTGGATTGGCTCGCGCGTTGAAGGCGATTCCCGGATTGATCGACGCCGGCTTGGACCGGCTTCAACCGCTGGTCAGACAGTGGCACAATCTGGCCAAGCCTCGCATCGGGACTCCGGCCTTTGAGGAAACTTGGATCGACTTCATTCACGCTTGGCCGCGCGTGAAGTTTCCGGGACAGGAACCGATGGCCATGATCCTCGCGACCGCAGGTGCCTTGGAACCGCCGGAAGCCGTTCGGCACTACGAATCCGAACCGCTGAAGTTGCTCGCGTCGCTGTGCTGCGAACTGCAACGAGCGACCGGGGACGCTCCGTTTTTCCTGTCGGTTCGCACGGTGGGGAAATACTTCAACGTCGATCCGGGCACAGCCTCACGCTGGCTGACTTTCTTGCGAGTCGATCGTGTTATCGACGAAGTGGAAAAGGGAACTCCGAAGACTGGCCGCGCGAGCCGCTATCGTTTTCTCGGCAGTCTGCAACCGCCTCACTCGAAACCATTGGAAACCAACCATGCCTGACAAATTGAAAGACATCGAATCGACCGCCGACTTGGCCGCGTGGGCGAAAGAAGTGGCCGGGGCGGTCACGCCGGCTGAGCTGGCTCGGCTCGTGAAGGATTACCGGGAGCAAGCTCGGAAGCCGCGACGCTCGGAAGCTGACCGGGAGTTTGCGAAACGACGCGGGAACGCTCTGGCCAAATTCGTGAAACCAACCCGTTGACGAACAACGACTGTGATGTTAAATTGCTCACGTTGCCGATAGAACAACGCCGGACGGGAGCCAGTCGCCATGAAGATCGTCGCATACTTTCGAGTCTCAACAAAGAAGCAAGGCGAGAGCGGGCTAGGACTGGAAGGGCAGAAAGCCGCAGTAGTCGGATTCGCTCAACAGAACCGGGGGGACATCGTGCGGGAGTATGTGGAAGTCGAATCGGGACGGAACTCGGATCGTCAAGAACTCGCTCGCGCGTTGTCGCACGCCAAGCGAGCCAAGGCGACGTTGGTTGTGGCGAAGCTCGACCGGCTGGCTCGCAACGTGGCGTTCCTGTCCGCCTTGATGGAATCGGGAGTCGAGTTCGTGGCGGTCGATCAACCACACGCCAACCGGCTGACGATCCACATTCTCGCGGCCGTGGCCGAAGATGAAGCCCGACGCATCAGCGAACGAACGAAAGTTGCGTTGGCCGCTGCGAAAGCTCGTGGAACGAAACTCGGCTCGGCTCGGCCGGGTCACTGGAA